>NZ_WKDB01000009.1:0-119437 GCF_021606215.1 Pseudomonas sp. PA-5-4B
CTGCTGCGCAGTCCAGCGGGAGCAAGCTCCCTCGCCACAGTGATGGTGTTGCGCCTTGAGTCAGTAATTGGCGTTGGGATTTCCCACGTCCACCTTCGCGCAGTGTGTCTTTCACGCCACTCTGGGAAGGATTATTGGAGCGCAACTGAAACTGTCTTGTTACAAACAAATAATTAGGCGCGCGCAAGCAAATCGCCACTACTGATGGCGACTTAAAAGTATCAACATGGATATATATTTATTGATATCAGCTTAAAAAATCCGCCGCAGAGCCTGCGGCGGCAAACCAAAGGTTTTGTCGAAGCAGAGCGGCTAAGACCCTGTCAACGCTACACCCATGGGACATTAAAAGAGGTGAAGTTTAATTAATCGAGTTTAATCCTCGGCACCGCTGCTGCCCTCGAAAAATATGATAAAAATCAGCTTCGACAACCACGTCGAGCACAATAAAAACAGCATTACGCTCACCTGAAACATCTGCCATACAACCTTAAGCACTATCCAAGCATGCGGTGTTTCTGTGCACGCGTTAATTATTCCGGGGAACTAACAACATGATCAAACAGTGGAGCCTGTTAACGCTGGCGGTGTGCGCCAGTATCAGCCAAGCGGCCCTCGCCGAGTCAGTCAGCGACCAGGCCGATTCCAAAGGTTTTATCGACGGCAGCAGCATTACCGGGTTATTGCGCAACTATTACTTCGACCGCGACCGCCAAAGTGGCAAGGCCGACAACCGCGACTGGACCCAAGGCGCGATGCTCAACTACGCCTCGGGCTTTACCCAGGGCACCATCGGTTTTGGCGTGGATGCCTACGCCTACGGCGCGATGAAACTCGACGCCACCCACGCCGATGCAGGCACCGGTGAATTACCGACCAACCGCAATGGCGACCCGGAAAATGGCTATGGCTCAGTGGGCGCTGCGGTAAAGATCAAGGTTTCCAAAACCCAGCTTAAATTCGGTGACATGCAACCCACCGCGCCGGTATTCGCCACCGGCGGCACGCGCATTCTGCCGCAGACCGCCACCGGGTTTGACCTGACCAGCAGCGAAATCGCAGGCCTGGACCTGGAAGCCGGGCACTTCACCAGCACCAACAGCGGCATGACCAGCAACCATGACCACGATATCTACGCGACCTACGCCAACGTGGCGGCCAACAGCGCAAGTTTTGTCGGCGGCAAATACACCTTTACCCCATCGTTGAGCGCGACCCTGTATGCCGGTCAGCTGGAAGACATCTGGCGCCAGTACTACACCAACCTCAACTACGTGATCCCACTGGGGCATGACCAGTCACTCGCGCTGGACGGCAACCTGTACCGCACCCTCGACACCGGCAGCGCCAAGGCCGGGGCCATCAACAACACCACCTACTCGGTGGCGGCGGCCTACTCGTTCCTGGCGGCGCATACCCTGACGCTGTCGTTCCAGAAAGTCCACGGCGACACGCCGTTCGACTACATCGGCACCGGCAACAATGGCGCGGGCGAAGGCGGCGACTCGGTGTTCCTGGCCAACTCGATCCAGTGGGGCGACTTCAACGGGCCGGGCGAACAGTCGTGGGGCATCCGTTATGACCTGAACATGGCCAGTTACGGCGTACCGGGCCTGAGCTTCATGACCCGCTACGTCAACGGCTCGGACATCAATGGCACCCACACCCCGACCAACAGTGCCTACGCCGGCGACTATGGCGCCGACGGCGACCACCACGAGACCGATGTGGAGGCCAAATACGTGCTGCAAAGCGGCCCGGCGAAAAACCTGTCGTTTCGTGTGCGTGACGCCATGGTTTCATCCAACGCCGACCAACGCGACGGCAAGTTGAATGAGCTGCGGGTGATCGTCGACTATCCGTTTACCCTGTTGTAATCATTCCAGGCTCAGCCGCTCGCGCATCCCTGCGCTGGCGGCTGGACCGGCCTGCACCACGCAGCGATCCCACCCCACTACCGAGCCTTCGGCGGTTGCCATCATCGGCTCCAGCAACTTCCCGGTCTCGCGCTCCACCACCTCCACGCTGCGGCCTTCTTCGGCGTAATGCCGATTGCCCCACGCCACCAATGCCATCAGCACCATACGAAAGTCCTCGCCCTTGGC
This sequence comes from Pseudomonas sp. PA-5-4B, assembly GCF_021606215.1. Classification (NCBI taxonomy): domain Bacteria; kingdom Pseudomonadati; phylum Pseudomonadota; class Gammaproteobacteria; order Pseudomonadales; family Pseudomonadaceae; genus Pseudomonas; species Pseudomonas sp. PA-5-4B. The sequence continues at coordinate 2,106 of NZ_WKDB01000009.1, forward strand.
TGTCGGCACGTATTCGTAACGTGGCGGCCGCTCGCTGTAGGCGCGGCGCTCAAGCATGCCGGCCTCCACCAAACCATTCAGGCGGCGCGTCAGCATGTTCGGCGCGATGCCCAGGCTGCGCGAGAACTCATCAAAACGCCGCAAGCCGTGCAGCGCGTCACGCATGATCAACATGCTCCACCACTCCCCTACCCGTTCAAGACTGCGGGCGATGGGGCATTCGTCGCTGATAAGGGATTTGCGTTGCATGGACGTTCCTGGCTGCGGGTGCAAAAGTGTGTGACCCCATGTTACTTTCATCATGATAGTGACGTCCACAGCTGTGTATCCCTCAAGCAACAGGAGTCGATTGATCATGAGTAAACGTATCGTCGTGACAGGCATGGGCGCGCTGACGCCGCTGGGGTCGAGTGTGGAATCCACCTGGCAGCGCTTGTTGAACGGGCAATCGGGCATTCGTCGCCTGCCCGAAGAATTGATCGGCGACCTGGCCGTCAGCATCGGTGGCCAGGTGCAAACTGTGCTGCAAGACCCCGAAGCCGGGTTTGATCCCGATCGACTGCTGGCCGCCAAGGAACAGCGCAAGATGGACCGTTTTATCCTGTTCGCCCTGGCCGCTGCGGATGAAGCCCTGAAGCAAGCCGGTTGGGCGCCAGAAACGCCGCAAGAGCAGGAACGCACAGCCACCATCATTGCCTCCGGCGTCGGCGGTTTCCCGGCGATTGCCGAGGCGGTGCGCACCACCGACAGCAAAGGCCCACGGCGGTTGTCGCCGTTTACCATTCCATCGTTTCTGAGCAACATGGCCGCCGGGCATGTGTCGATCAACTATGGCTTGAAAGGCCCATTGGGCGCACCGGTGACCGCCTGCGCGGCGGGTGTACAGGCGATTGGCGATGCGGCGCGAATGATCCGCGCCGGGGAAATCGATGTGGCGGTGTGCGGTGGCGCGGAAGCGGCGATTCATCGGGTCAGCCTTGCCGGCTTTGCTGCCGCACGGGCGTTGTCCAGCGACTTCAATGACACGCCGGAGCTCGCTTCGCGGCCGTTCGATCAGGCGCGTGATGGTTTTGTGATGGGCGAAGGCGCAGGGATCCTGGTCATCGAAGCGCTTGAGCACGCCCTGGCACGCGGCGCGCAACCCATTGCCGAACTGGTCGGGTATGGCACCAGCGCCGATGCCTATCACATGACCGCAGGCCCGGAAGACGGCGATGGCGCGCGGCGGGCAATGACGCAAGCATTGCGTCAAGCCGGTATCGAGGCGTCCCAGGTGCAGTATTTGAATGCGCATGCAACGTCGACACCCGTGGGTGACAAAGGCGAACTGGCAGCCATCAAGACCGTGTTCGGCGCCAGTGGCCACCCGGCCATCAGTTCGACCAAATCCGCCACCGGCCACCTGTTGGGCGCCGCCGGCGGCATTGAAGCGATCTTCACCGTCCTCGCACTGCGCGATCAGATTGCGCCGATGACACTTAACCTCGACAACCCGGATGCGCTGGCAGACGGCCTGGACATGGTGCGCGGTAAGGCGCGGCCCATGCCGATTGAATACGCGCTGTCCAATGGCTTCGGTTTTGGCGGGGTGAATGCCAGCGTGCTGTTCCGGCGCTGGGTGTAGTTTGCCCCTGCCGTAGATTTCGGGGACCATGGGCGCCTTTCTGCAACCGCCAACAAGAGGCGCCCATGGCCAACCACGACCTGTCCTTCACCCCCGACCCGGATGCCGACTCCATCTCCAGCGACGTCATCGGCTTCAATGGCATCCTGGTTTCCACCCAAATCCCGACGCACGCCGACGGCAGCCTGGAACTGGGCGATATCACCCTGCAAAGCGAATGCACCCTGCAAGCGCTGAAGGTCGCACTGGAGAAGGCCGGCAGCTCCATGGACCGGGTGATGCACCTGACTATCTACCTCACCGACATGGCTGACCGCGCGGCATTCAACGAAGTCTACAAACGCTTTTTCGCCAAGCCCTGGCCCGTTCGTGCCGCCGTTGGCGTGGCGGCTTTGGCGGTAGAAGGCATGCGCGTGGAAGTCACCGCGATGGCCGCCAAAGCCTGAGTTCCAAGCCTCAGCACACATCCACTGTGGGAGCTGGCTTGCCTGCGATGGCATCACCTCGGTATGCCTGATGTACCGGGTTGCCTGCATCGCAGGCAAGCCAGTTCCTACATGACAGCCCTGCGGTAGATGCCGGTCAGGCATTTCACAGCTACAATGCGCGCCTCAACCGTGACAAGCCTGACTAAAAAAACTATGTCCTTGCCCAAGCACCACCTGGAATTGCTCAGCCCTGCCCGTGATGTCGCCATTGCGCGCGAGGCTATCTTGCATGGCGCCGACGCCATCTACATCGGCGGCCCAAGCTTCGGCGCGCGCCATAATGCGTGCAACGAGGTGAGCGATATCGCTCAACTGGTGGAATTCGCCCGCCGTTACCACGCCCGCGTGTTCACCACCATCAACACCATCCTGCATGACAACGAGCTGGAACCTGCGCGCAAGCTGATCCATCAGCTCTACGACGCTGGTGTCGATGCCTTGATCGTGCAAGACCTGGGCGTGATGGAGCTGGATATTCCGCCCATCGAGTTGCACGCCAGCACCCAGACCGATATCCGCACCCTGGCCCGCGCCAAGTTTCTCGACCAGGCCGGTTTCTCGCAGTTGGTATTGGCCCGTGAGCTGAACCTGCAAGAGATCCGCGCCATCGCCGACGAGACCGATGCCGCCATCGAGTTCTTCATTCACGGTGCGCTGTGCGTGGCGTTCTCCGGGCAGTGCAATATCTCCCACGCACAAAATGGCCGCAGCGCCAACCGTGGCGACTGCTCCCAGGCCTGCCGCCTGCCGTACACCTTGAAAGATGACCAGGGCCGCGTCGTGGCCTTTGAAAAGCACCTGCTGTCGATGAAAGACAATAACCAGAGCGCCAACATCCGCGCCCTGGTCGAAGCCGGCGTGCGTTCGTTCAAGATCGAAGGTCGCTACAAAGACATGGGCTATGTGAAGAACATCACCGCCTATTACCGCCAGCGCCTTGATGATGTGCTCGAAGACCGCACGGACCTGGCCCGTGCCTCCAGCGGCCGTACCGCGCACTTCTTCCTGCCCGACCCGGAAAAAACCTTCCACCGTGGCAGCACCGACTATTTTGTCACCGACCGCAAGGTCGACATCGGCGCCTTCGATACCCCAACCTTTACCGGCCTGCCGGTGGGTGTGGTGGAAAAAGCCGGCAAGCGCGACTTGCAGGTGGTCACCCATGAGCCGCTGTCCAATGGCGACGGCCTCAATGTGCTGGTCAAACGCGAGGTCGTGGGGTTCCGCGCCAATATCGCCGAGCCTAAAGGCGAATTTGAGGAGGACGGTGAGAAGCGCTATCGCTACCGCGTCGAGCCGAATGAAATGCCGGCCGGATTGCATCAACTGCGCCCGAACCATCCGTTGAACCGCAACCTCGACCATAACTGGCAACAAGCGCTGCTCAAAACCTCCGCCGAGCGCCGCATCGGCCTGGCCTGGGTGGCACGTCTGCGTGAAGACCAGCTTGAAGTCACCGCCACCAGCGAAGAAGGCATCAGCGCCAGCGTCACCCTGCCCGGCCCGTTTGGCGTGGCCAACAAGCCGGAACAGGCGCTCGACACCCTGCGCGACCTGCTTGGCCAACTCGGCACCACCGAGTACCACGCCACGCACATCGAGCTGGATGCGCCGCAGGCGTTCTTCATCCCCAACTCGCAGCTCAAGGCCTTGCGCCGTGAAGTGATCGAAGCACTGACTGCCGCACGCGTTGCCGCGCACCCGCGTGGCGGGCGCAAAGCTGAAACCTCACCGCCGCCGGTCTACCCGGAAGCGCACCTGTCGTTCCTGGCCAACGTCTACAACCAGAAGGCCCGTGATTTTTATCACCGTCACGGCGTCAAGCTGATCGACGCGGCCTTCGAAGCCCACGAAGAAACCGGCGAGGTGCCGGTGATGATCACCAAGCACTGCCTGCGTTTCTCGTTCAACCTGTGCCCTAAACAGGCCAAGGGTGTGACCGGCGTGAAAACCAAGGTGGCGCCGATGCAGTTGATTCACGGCGACGAAGTGCTGACCCTCAAGTTCGACTGCAAGCCATGCGAGATGCACGTGGTGGGCAAGATCAAGGGGCATATCCTTGGGCTGCCGCAGCCGGGCAGTAAGGTGGAGCATTTCAACCCGGAAAACATCATCTTTCAGGGCACGCACTAGCCCTTGGGGCGCGGGGCCACCACCAGCCCCGCTGCAACCCCGCTGCCGCCAGCAGGATTGCGGCCACGCCCAGCCATTGCAGCCAGCCCAGGCGATGGCCGAACGCAATCCAGTCGACGAAAATCGCCGCAATCGGATAGATAAACGACAGTGCCCCGGTGATGGCAGTGGGCAGTTTCTGGATCGCGCCGTACAACAACACGTACATCAAACCGGTGTGCACCACCCCAAGCGTCACCAGTGCAGCCCACGCATTGGTTGACACCGGCAGGCTGTTCCAGGGCACCAGCGGCGCGAGTAACAGTGCGCCGGTTGTCACCTGGATCAACGCCATCAAATGCGGCGGCACTTCCTTCAGGCGCTTGATGATCAGCGCGGCAATCGCATACAAAAATGCCGCGCCCAAGGCCAGCGCAATACCTGCCAAGTAAGCCTCGCCACCGCTTTGCTGCTCACCATGGGCGGTGACAATCGCCAACATGCCGAGGAACGCGACGCTCAACCACGCCATTTTCTGCACGGTGATTTTCTCACCGAGAAATACCGCGGCCAGCATCACCAACATAAACGGCTGCACGTTGTAGACCGCCGTGCTGATTGCAATTGAGGCGTGGGAATAGGATTCGAACAACAGCAACCAATTGCCGACGATGGCCACGCCACTGAGCATCGCCAAGCCGAACTTGGCCCAGGTGAGCAATTCAAGCCGCAGATAACCCAGCAGAGCGCAGACCAGCAACAAGGCCAGCGCGCCGATCACGCAGCGCCAGAACACCACCTCGATCACCGATACACCAGAGACCAATACAAACCAGCCGATGGTGCCCGAAATCAGCATGGCGGCGACCATTTCCCACGACCCGCGACGGATAGATGTGTCCACGATGAAAGCTCCTCAAGTGAGGCGCAATTATGGCAATCTGCTGGTCAGCGGCTCCAGCGACTAAAAAAGGCAAAACCCTTTATTCACCTTTTGTTATTAGGCAGGCAGCATGATTGACACCATCGACCAGCAACTGATCAGCGCCTTGATGGACGACTCGCGCCTGTCGCTCAAGGCCTTGGCGGGCATTACCGGGCTGTCATCGCCCAGTGTCGGCGAGCGCTTGCGACGCCTTGAAGAGCGCGGCGTGCTCACCCACTACACGGTAGATATTGACCCCAAACACTTCGGCTACCTGCTGCAAGCCATCGTGCGTATCCGCCCCCTGCCCGGCAAGTTGCAGGAGGTGGAGCGCCAGATCCAGGCAATCCCCGAGTTCACCGAGTGCGACAAGGTCACCGGCGACGACTGCTTTATCGCACGCTTGCATGTGCGCACCATGGACCAGCTCGACAGCCTGCTCGACCGCCTTAACGTGTATGCCGAAACCAACACGGCCATCGTCAAGAAAACCCCGGTAAAACGCCGTTTGCCGCCTCTCGCCGATTAGTGATTTTGCGTCATTAAAGCAGTGACGCAATCGCTATTCTGTCATCACTGGCCGATCTTTATGCTGGGCTCCACTCAATGGAAACCACAGGTATAAAGCTCATGTATGTGATTACGGGTATTACCGGCAAAGTCGGCGGCGCACTCGCGCGTAACCTCATCAAAGCTGGCCAGCCGGTGCGCGCGGTGATTCGCGATGCGGGCAAAGCAGCTTTTTGGGCCGATCAAGGTTGCGAATTAGTGTTTGCGCAGATGGACGACGCACAGGCATTAACCGAAGCGTTCATGGGCGCAACCGGCGTGTTTATCCTGCCGCCTCCCGGGTTTGATCCGCAGCCGGGTTTTCCCGAAGCCCGTGCGGTGATTGCCGCAGTCAGCCAGGCGTTGCAGGCAGCTGCGCCGAACAAGGTGCTGTGCCTCTCGACCATCGGCGCCCAGGCTACTGAGGTCAACTTGCTGACCCAGCGTACCCTGATGGAACAGGCCCTGAGCGCACTGGACATTCCGGTGACCTTCCTGCGTCCCGCGTGGTTTATGGAAAATGCGGCGTACGACCTGATTACTGCGCGGGAAACCGGCGTGATCCACAGCTTTCTGCAACCTCTGGACAAGTCGGTGCCGATGATCGCCACGGCGGATATCGGCACCCTCGCCGCGCAGTTGCTGCAACAGGCGTGGGCCGGCCATCGGGTGGTTGAACTGGAAGGCCAGTGGGTCAGCCCCAACGACATCGCCCAAGGCTTGTCACAGGTGCTCGGCCGCGACGTGCACGCTGAAGGGGTGGCGCGTGACACCTGGGAAGCCTTGTTGCGCGCCCAGGGCGCTCAGAACCCACTGCCACGTATGCGCATGGTCGATGGGTTCAATGAAGGCTGGATCTGTTTTGAGCATGAGCAAGTGCTTAAGGGGGAAACATCGTTGCTGACGGTGCTGCGTGAGTTAGCCGATACAATCGTCTGAAACAGCGACGCTTATTGCCTTTGAATATAAAAAACTGTCAATTTTCACAGGTGCTCAGCTGAGTACGACTTGTTAGCGTTGTGCATCACTGGAGAGAATCCAATGCTCATAACTACGCTAAGGATGCGAGCTTTGAAGCACAAGTGCTCAAATCTGGCGGGCCTATGCTGGTGTATTACTCAACGATAGCCACAATGATCTATAACGCTGCAGAGGACGATCAACATGTCAAATCCTATCAACGGTTTTTACGACAGCGGTGTCAATGATGAATACACCTTGGAAATCGACTACTTTCGCGAGAAGGACGGCTATTTCAGTGGCTATTTTAGTGATCGGACCTTGGGGGAAAAGCAAAACGTGAATGGGCACTATCATTTTTATAGCGACGGCAGGCAGGAGACTGTACTTGAATTTTCAAGTAACGCCGGTTCCTGGAGGTTGGAGGCGGACTTCGTTAATGGCGAACCCTCTTTTACTGAGTGGAGTGCAATGTTGAGCGATGTGCAAAAAAGAAATTTTTATCGACGTTAATATCGGGGGCAACAAAGGAGTGCGTAACTACGAGACTCTTGAATCAAACGTTCAAAAATTTTGCAGCATCCAAGAGCCCCCTGAATTTACAGTGCCGAGCCTCTAACAGTTTCTGTTGCAGAGGGTTCGGCAAATACCTCGCCTTGACCGGCATCCCCGCCGTAAGCAAATCCGCGCCCTGCCCAATCGCCATAAACCCCAGCTTCGCCGCCCCCACAGACGCGCTCAATTCACTGCCGTGCAGCGTGAAGATCTCCCGCTGGAGGATATTGGCCAGCAACTGCGCCCAATACGCACTCCGTGCCCCGCCGCCGACCAAGGCGCAGGCGGTCACGTCGGCACCGGTCGACTGCACCGCACGCAGCGCATCGAGCAAGCCGAAACCTACGCCTTCCATCACCGCATAACCGAGCATCGCCGGGGTGCAGTCATGCCCCAGGTTCATAAACCCACCGCGCAATAACGGGTCGTTGTGCGGCGTGCGTTCACCGGCCAGGTACGGCAGAAACAACGGCGTCGACAGCGGCACCGGCTGCTCGATGGGCAACTGCGCCTGCACCTGATCCAGTAATGTTTGTTCATCCGGCTGGCCGGTCAAGCGCGTCACCCAGCGCAAGCAACTGGCCCCGGCGAGCATGGCGCCCATGGTGTACCAGCGGTTGGGCAAGGCGTGGCAGAAACTGTGCACGGCACTGGCCGGGTTGCCGGCGGCGTGGTCGGTGATGGCGACGATGGCCGCGCTGGTGCCCAAGGTGATAAAGCCGTCACCGGCATTGATCGCACCGATGCCGACCGCCGCCACCGGGTTATCGCCACCACCACCGGCAATCACTACCTCGGGCGACAGGCCTAACCCGCTTACATTCAGTACACCGCTCGCCGCACCGCCCTCCACCAGCCGGGGCATGTGGGCCAGCGTCAGGCCGGTGGCGTGGAGCATCGGCGCAAACCATTCACGCTGCGCGACGTCCAGCCACAGGGTGCCGGCGGCATCCGACATATCGCTGATGCGCTCGCCTGTCAGGCGTAACCGCAGGTAATCCTTGGGCGACAGCACACACTCAATCGCCTTGAATACCTCGGGTTCATGCTGTTGCAGCCACAGCAGTTTGGGCGCCGTCAGCCCGGCCATTGGCAGGCTGCCGGTGGTTTCGGCAAACCCGCTGCCCAGTTGCGTGGCCTGGGCCACTGCGCGCGCGTCATCCCACAGGATGGCCGGGTACAGCACGCGATCATCGTTGCCCAGCAATACCGCGCCATGCATCTGCCCGGACAGGCCGATGCACGCCACACGGGCAAACGCCGCATGCTCGCGCAGCTGCGCCAGCGCTTGCAAACAGGCTTGCCACCAGTCTTCGGGGGCCTGTTCGGACCAGCCGCTGTGGCGCCGTGAAACGCCAAGTCGCACACCGACGTGGGCCAGCACGCTGCCGTCGACGTCCATCAAAATCGCCTTGAGCTCTGAAGTGCCGAGGTCAATGCCGAGGGAAACAGGGTTGCGCATACGTCAGTTATTCCACTTCAATACAGCCACAGGAGTCACGCCGTTGCAGGCTCGGCGCCAGGCGCACGCTTTGGGTGGGTGCGCCGGGCGTGGCCATGCGTTGCAGCAGCATATGCACCGCGCGGGCGCCCAGTTCCTTGACCGGCTGGGCGATCAAAGTCAGGCGTGGCACGAAGAAATCCGCCCAGTCAAAATCATCAAACCCCACCAGGCCCATCTGGCCGGGCACCTCAATGCGTGCATCACGCAGGGCGTGCATGGCGCCCAGCGTCATCAGGTTATTGCCGGCCATGATTGCCGTGGGTGGCACCGGTAACGCCAACAACTGCGCGGTTGCTTGTCGCGCAGGCGCGCTGTTGGAACCGCCGTTGACCAGTAACTGTGGGTCGAACACCAGCCCCGCTGCCTGTAACGCCGCACGATAACCGGCCACGCGTTCATCGGTAGTGCTCAGCCCTTCGCGCCCGGCAATAAAGCCGATGCGCCGGTGCCCATGTTCAATCAAGTGTGCGACCAGCGCCTGGGTGGACTGGGTGTTCTCCACCCCAACCTGATCAAACTGCTCGCTCATCATGCGGTCCACCAGCACCGTCGGCATCTCGTTGGCCTGCAGATATTCCAACGCGCTGGAGCCGGTCGACGGCGCCAATAAAATCCCGTCGACCCGCCGGTGATGCAGCGCCGTGACCACCCGCAATTCCTGCTCCGGGTCGTCGTGCGGGTCGGCAAACAGCATCATGTAGCCGTGGCGGACGCACTCGGTTTCAATCGCTTGCACGGTTTCGCTGAAGTAATGGTTGGACAGCGCCGAGATCGCCACGCCAATGGTATTGGTGCTCGAACGCGCCAGCGAGCGCGCCAGGGTGTTGGGGATATAGCCCAACGCCTGGATCGCGCGCTGCACCGCCTGCACCGTGGCCGGGCTGACCTTGCGAGTGCCGTTCAACACGTGGGACACGGTCGAGGTGGACACCCCGGCCCGGCTTGCCACGTCATCCATGGTGACCACGACGCTTTCCCCTTTAACTCAATGTTTACTCGACCAGCCGCTGTACGTCGCAACGTTGTCGCGGGTAATCAGTTTTGGCGTGAGCAGGGTAACCGCTTCGGCCGGGGCTTTGTCATTGAGAATGTCATTGCCGACGTTGACGGCAGTCTGGGCCATGGCCCAAGGGTCCTGGCTGGCGGAGGCCTGGATTTGGGTGTCGGTCTTCAGCGCGTTTTCGATATCCGGCGCACCGTCCACCGAAGTAATAATGATGCCGCTGCGCTTGAGCTGTTTGGCCGCCAGGTCGCTGCCGATGGCTTGTGGGTCATTGATCGCGAACAAGCCGTCAATTTTCGGGAAGCGCGTGAGGTAACCCTGCATCACATTCAAGCCACCTTCGCGTGAGCCTTTGCCGTCCTGGTCATCGGACAGCACCTTGATGTCCGGTGCACCGGCCAATGCCGCTTTGCAGCCTTTGACGCGGTCGGTCACGGCGGTCACTTGCGGGCCGTTCTGGATAATCACATTGCCCTTGCCCGCCAGCTTGTCCACCAGGAACTGGCAGGCCAGCTTGCCAGCTTCGACATTGTCAGTTTGTACCGTGGCGTTTACGCCTTTGGCGTCCACATCCACCGCCACTACCACAATGCCGGCATCCCTGGCTTTCTTGATCGCCGAGGCCATGGCCGATGGGTCGACGGCATTGAGCAGGATCAGGTCAACCTTGGATGAGATGAAGTTGTCGATCTGGGAAAACTGCTTGCTCAAGTCATAGTCGGCCGACACCGAGGTGACCTTCACAGCAGGGTTCAGCTCTTTGGCCCGCGCGGCGGCGCCGTCGGCCAGGGTCACGAAATACGGGTTGCCGAGCGAGCCCATGCTGATGCCCAGGGCTTTGAGTTCGCGGGCTTCGACGCCATGGGACATCAGGGCAGCCAAGGCCATAACGGGAAAGATACGTTTGAAGTTCATACCGGTCTCTCTTGTGATTGTTGTTGAGGTGTATCAGGTTCGTGCGCCGGACTGGCGATAGCGATCCAGCGCCACCGCGCCGATGATCACGATGCCCTTGATGATGTACTGCCAGATATCCGATACCCCCAGCAGCACCAGGCCGTTGGTGAGTACCGCGATAATCAGTGCGCCGATCAGCGTGCCGCCGATAGTGCCCACGCCGCCGGTAAAACTGGTGCCACCCAGGATCACCGCCGCAATCGCATCCAGCTCATAGGATTGCCCCAGTTGCAGGCCGTTGGCGGCGAACAGCCGCGAGGCGCTCATCACGGCGCCAAGCCCGGCCAAAGCGCCGGACATGGCGTAGACAAACAGCAGCACTTTCCACACCTTGATGCCCGACAGCCGCGCCGCCTCCGGGTTGCCGCCCACCGAATAGATCTGCACGCCCATCACGGTGCGGCGCAATATGAACCAGGACAGCAGCACCACGGCCACGGCGATGATCACCAGCCACGGCACGCCGAGCACGGAGTCATTGCCGATAAACGCAAACGGCAGGTCGGGGTTGAACACGGTCTTGTCATCGGCCAATAACCGCGCCAGGCCACGCATGGCGGTCAGCGCACCCAGGGTGACGATAAACGGCGGCAGCCGCATGAAAGCGATCAGCCCGCCGTTGACCAAGCCCCGCAACAGGCCAAAACCAATGCCCGCCGCAATCCCGAACATGCCGAACTGCGGCGACATCGATGCCTGCAAGGCCACCACTGCAGACGCCGCCAGAATCGCGCCCACCGACAGGTCAATACCCGCCGTCAGGATCACAAAGGTCATGCCCGCCGCCAACACCACATTCACCGAAGCTTGCTGGGTGATGATCGACAGGTTCTGCACCGTGAGGAAGTTTTCGCTGGCCAGGGCAAAGCCCACCAGCAGCAAGACCAGCACGGGCAGCATGCCGACGGTGCGCATCAGCTCACGCACGCGTTCGGCCTTGCCAGTTGTTGCAATCATTGAATCAGCCATGGGCAGCCACCTGATCGCCACCAGTGGCGAGGTCGATAATTCGTTCCTGGGAAATGACGTGGCCCGAAGCCCCGCCGACTTCGGCCACTAACTGGCCTTCGCGCATGATCAGCACACGGTCGCAGGTGCCGATGATTTCCGGCAGCTCGCTGGAGATCACCACAATGCCCACACCGGCCAGCGCCAGTTGATTGATGATGCGGTAGATCTCGGACTTGGAGCCGATGTCCACGCCGCGAGTCGGCTCGTCGAGGATCAGCACATGCGGCTTGACCTCCAGCAGCCGCGCCAACAGCACCTTTTGTTGATTGCCGCCGGACAGTGCGCCGACATTGACCTTGCCCGACGCCACGCGAATCGACAGTGACTTGATCGCATCATTGGCACGTTGCGCCGCGTGCCCACGGTCCAGCACGCCACCGGCATGCGCATCCGGCACACAGGCGCACACGTTGATGTTGTCGGCCACGCTCATGTCCAGGAACAGGCCTTGAGCCTTGCGGTCTTCGGTGAGGTAGACGACACCTGCGCGAATCGCATCCGCCGGGTTTCGCAGTTGGGTGACGGTCTTGCCGACCACTTCCAGGGTGCCGCAGGTGCGCGGGTCGGCGCCGAAGATCAGCCGTGCCAGTTCCGTGCGCCCTGCCCCGACCAGCCCGGCAATGCCCAGCACTTCACCGGCGTGCAGGTCGAAACTGCAATTGCGCACGCGTTTGCCGTCGGCCATGTCGCGCACGCGCATCACCACGTTGCCGGGGTTGTACGCGGCGTGTTCCTTCTTGTAGAAGCCTGACAGATCGCGGCCGACCATCATCTTCACCAGCACTTCGGCCGACAGCGCATCGCGGGTCAGTTCGCCGATGTACTGGCCGTCGCGCAGCACCGACACCCGGTCCGACAGCTCGTAGATCTCGGCCATGCGGTGGCTGATATAGATGATCGCCAGACCCTGGCTGCGCAGTTGTTTGATCAAGGCAAACAGGCGGTCGGTTTCGCGCGATGACAGCGGCGTGGTCGGCTCGTCCATCACCAGAATGCGTGCGTGGGCATGCAGGGCGCGGGCGATTTCAACCAATTGGCGCTCGGCAATCGACAGGTTGCTGACGGGCGTGGCGGGTTTGAACTCGGCGCCCAGGCGTTGCAACACTTCGATGCAACCTTCCTGCATACCTTTGCGGTCGATGGTCCAGCCACGCCGCAGTTCGCGGCCCAGGTAGATGTTCTCGGCCACGCTGAGGTTTGGGCACAGGCTCAGTTCCTGGTAGATCACGGCGATGCCGAGGGTCTTGGCTGTGGCGGGGTCGAAGGTGGCGACGGGCTGGCCGTCGATGCGGATTTCGCCGCCGGGGTCGGCCTGGTAAGCGCCGGAAAGGATTTTCATCAAGGTTGACTTGCCGGCGCCATTCTCACCCATCAAGGCGTGGATTTCACCGGGGTAAACCTTCAGGCCGACATTCTTGAGCACGCGCAAACCATTAAAGGTTTTGCTGATGCCCTGCATCTCAAGCAAGGGTTCAAGGCTCATGGATGAGCTCCTGGATTTATTATTTTTGTAATCGAGTGTTGCCGACTCTATGCCAGATGCATTTCCGTACGCAAGCGCTTGCGCGTGCATTTTTTTGTTTGATTAAACGTTTCATCAAGCGCAAAACGAAGAAATTCGCCCTGCGCGCCCGAAAATGATTACCCGATCACGTCGACGCTCCACGCCCACATTTGACCGGGTCGAGCCAATAGCCTTCAGCCGCGCTCACGCGGGATCAGGCTCTGCAGTTGCGTGGCCAGGAAGTTGGCATCGAAGGCAAAGGTGTCCGGGTCTTTCAAACCATTGGTTTTCTTCCACAGCCAATCGTTTTTATCGGCCGGCAACACCAGCGACACACTGCCGTGCCGAGCAGCGGTAAGGCCCATCACCGACACCGATATCAAACCACCGGCCCCCATCACTTCCGGGACAAACTCCACGGGCTTGCCGGTGATATGCACGGTGAGCTTTTCGGTCTTGAAGGTCGAACTCTCGGCTGGCAAGCCCGGGCCGCTGACGACGTAGGCTTCACGCTGAACCTCGAGCAAACCAACGCGCTTGACCGGTTCCAGCCACTGTTCGATCTGCCCGAACAACTCACCGAGCTTTTGTGCCCAGCGCGCTGACTGCAGGTCAAATTGCTGTTTTTTATGCGCTTCGCTGTCGGCGTAATGACGAAGCATCTCGCCCAGTTGCTGTACATCGTCCATTGCCATTTTCCTTGGGTTAACCAGGTTGCGAGCGGTGATCATGGCAGATGCGGCGGCTGACCGTTTGATTAACGCCTGCGCAACTGCACCGGTAATTTCGCCGGCAACTGCGTATGACTAATCCGTGGCCTGTGGGTAAGGTGAGGCAACATTTCTGTTCCGGAGCATTGCATGCGCACCATCGGCCTTATCGGCGGCATGAGCTGGGAGTCCAGCGCCGAGTATTACCGCATCATCAACCAGCGGGTGCGCGACCAGCTCGGGCCGCTGCGCTCGGCGCAACTGTTGATGTACAGCGTGGACTTCGGTCCGGTGGAACAAGCCCAGCACGCCGGGCGCTGGGATGACACCGCGCTGATCCTTGAAGACGCCGCGCGCCGCCTGCAAGCGGGTGGCGCCGACTGTGTGGTGCTGTGTACCAACACCATGCATTTGGTCGCGCCGCGTATCGAGGCGGCGGTGTCGATTCCGTTCCTGCATATTGCCGATGCGGCGGGAGCGGCAGCGGTCGAAGCCGGCACCCTGACGGTCGGCTTGCTGGGCACCGCGTTCACCATGGAACAGGACTTTCTCAAGGCCCGTCTGGCCGCGCAGGGCTTGACCGTACTCGTGCCCGACGCGCGCGAGCGCGAGGCCGTGCACCGGATCATTTATGAGGAGTTGTGTGTCGGGGTGATCAGCGAGGCTTCGCGCCAGGTTTATCAACGCGTGATCGAGTCATTGGCGGCACAGGGTGCCCAGGCGATCATTCTTGGCTGTACGGAAATCGGCCTGCTGATCAAGCCACAACACAGCCACCTGCCGTTGCTGGACACCACCGAGCTGCATGCGCAGGCTGCGGTGGCGTTTGCACTGGCGGATTAGGCCGATTGGCGCAGGCGCGCCATGCTGACGGTGTCGACAAACTTGCCATCACGCAAAGCGTAATCGCGCAACAGGCCTTCGACTTCGAAGCCGAACTTTCGGTACAGGCCTTGCGCGGCTTGATTGTCGGCGTACACCGTGAGTTCCACGCGGTGCAGGTTCATCCAGTTATCCGCCACGTCCAGCGCGGCCGCCAACAACCTGGAACCCACACCCTTGCCCTGCCAGGCCGTGGCCACGCCCATGCCGAACGAGCCGACATGGCTGCGCCGCACCCGCAGGGTCTGCTCCAGGCCAAGCTGGCCGATGACCTCGCCGCCATGCACCGCCACCAGCTGTAGCCGCCGCTCATTATCCAACGCCAGCTTGTTGCGCCAGGCCTCCACCGATTGGTAAGGCATTTGCAGCACCTGACGGCACACGGCCGGTTCGTTATAGAGCGCAGCGACGCCTTCGAGGTGGGCTTCGGTAAAGCGCTGGATCACGATATGGGGTTCAGGTGTGTGCATTGCGTTTCATCCTATGAAAGACAAGTGGCCGGCCAGTGTAGGCGGCAAGGTTGCATGCTGGCTAGGGTGGGAGCTGGCTTGTTAACTGCGCTGGCTGAACGCTGTGCGCCATACCCGCGCTATGTCCGCCGCGCGCTCGCGCAACAGACGCGGCGCCTCGCTGCAAGCCTGTTCCAGGCTCATCGGGCCTGACGGCAAGGCGAAGGCGGCGTCAACACCATGGGCGTACATTTGCTCATAGCCTTCGCCCAAGGTGCCGGCAATCACGATGACCGGCACGCCATGACGTTGAGCAATCCGTGCCACACCAAAAGGTGTTTTGCCGCGCAGGGTCTGGGCGTCGAAGCGGCCTTCGCCAGTGATGACCAGGTCCGCACCACGCACGGCCGAGTCCAGGCCGACCAGCTCGGCGACCACCTCCACGCCTGCACGAAACTGTGCGCCGAGAAAGGCCTTGGCGGCAAACCCCAAACCGCCAGCCGCGCCGCTGCCCGGTTCATCGCGCACGTCTTTGGGCAGCACCTGGGCGCAGTGATCGGCAAAGTGCCCAAGCGCCGCGTCAAGCTGTTCGACTTGCTGTGGGTTGGCGCCTTTTTGTGGGCCGAAAATGGCAGAGGCGCCCTGCGGCCCGCACAGTGGATTGTTGACGTCGGCCGCGATTTCAAAACGCACCTGGGCCAAACGTGGGTCCAGTTGCTCCAGGCTGATCCGCGCCAGGCCTGCGAGAGCCAACCCGCCCGGTGCAAGTGCCTGGCCTTGGGCGTCAAGCAGCTGCACGCCAAGCGCCTGCATCGCACCCGCGCCGCCGTCGTTGGTGGCGCTGCCGCCAATCGCCAGGATGATGCGCTGCGCACCGGCATCCAGGGCGGCGCGGATCAGCTCGCCGGTGCCGAATGTGCTGCTGATGCAAGCATCACGCTGGCCCGTCGGTACACGTTGCAAGCCACTGGCTTCGGCCATTTCGATCATCGCGGTATGGCTGTCGGCAAGCCAGCCCCAGCGTGCCTCCACCGCCTCGCCCAGTGGCCCGCTCACCGTTTCGCGACGCAGCTCGCCATGGCAGGCGGCGAGAACCGAGTCCACCGTGCCTTCACCGCCGTCGGCCATCGGGCACTGGACTACCTGTGCATCCGGCCACACCTGCGCGAGGCCGTCGGCAATCGCCTGGGCTACGCCTTCGGCACTCAGGCTGTCCTTGAATGAGTCGGGGGCGATGATGATTTTCATGGGCTTTCTCCGGTTTTTATAACGCCCATGCTGCCAGTTGCCATCGACAATGACGCCGGTCCGATGCACAAGTGCGGGTGAGGTTTGTTGTTCATTGCGACAAAGCCTGGGGCAATAGCTGCACGCCAAGGTACAGCGCGAGCATGCCGTCAAGGGTCAGCGGGTCGACGCCGCTGAGTTCGGCAATGCGTTCCATGCGGTAACGCAGGCTGTTGCGATGAATGCCCAGGGCGTCGGCACAGGCCTGGCTTTGGCCATCGTGTTCACACCAGCTGCGCAAAGTAGCCAACAGCTGGCCGTTGGTGTCCCTGGCCAGGACTTTGCGCAAGGGGTTGAGCAGTTCGTCCAAGGCATCGTCGTTGCGATGACGCCAGAGCATCACCGGCAGGCGGTAGCGATTGAGGGTCAACAGCTGCGATTGCGGCAGGATATCGCGACCATAGGCCAGCAAATCCCCAACACGCCGGTAACAACGACGCAGCCCGGCGAGGCCATCGGCCTGCCCGCCGACGGCGACCCGCAAGATATTCCAGCCCAGACCCTGAAGCTTTTCCAGCAGCCTTGGGTTATCCACTTGAGCCAACGCAGGCCGGCACCACAACAACGAGAATTGTGCGGAACTCACGCACCAGCTATCCGGGTAACGGCTGGTCAGCCAGGCACTTAATGCCTCCGCCGATTGGCCTGCGCCCAACTCGAACAGGTAGGGCGTGCGGGCCAGCTGAGGCTTGAGCCCCAACTGCTGGGCTTCATCCACCAGGCGCGGCGAGTTACCGCTGTCGGCCAGCAGCAAGGCCAGCAGGTCATCACAGCGTTGGCGCCGCCATTGCTGCTCGGCTTGCTGATGGCGATGGCTCACCAGCATTTCGGCGGTCATGCGCACCAGTTGCGCGTAGGTGCGCAGCAACGCCGGCTCGCCGGTAATGCCCAGCACGCCGATCAGGCGCTGGTCGTGCATCAACGGCAAGTTGATACCGGGCTGCACGCCTTTCAGGTGTTTGGCGGTCTGGCCGTCGATTTCCACTACGCGACCATTGGCCAGCACTAACTGCGCACCTTCATGGCGAGTGTTGATTCGCTCCGGCTCGCCACTGCCCAGAATCAGCCCCTGGCTGTCCATGACGTTGACGTTATAGGGCAGGATCGCCATGGTGCGATTGACGATATCCTGCGCCAGGTCATGATCGAGCTCGAACATGAGGCTAAGTTCCTTGAAAGGCGCGGTTGTTCATGGGGTGTTCATGCTGTTGTTCATCCTGTTGTTCAGAGGCACAGCGCAAAGCCTGCTTGACTGTGCGCGGGCACAAAGACAGCACCCAGCAAGGTGGCCGAGACTCTTTGGGCGATCAACGTTACCCTCGCATCGCGAAAAATCATAATAAAGAGAGACTGCCATGTCACAGAGCGCCGCTGCCACACTGGCCACCGATGACGATAAAAACGCCATCTACAAGCGCATTACCCTGCGCCTGATCCCCTTCATTTTTATCTGCTACTTGTTCAACTACCTGGACCGGGTGAACGTTGGCTTTGCCAAGTTGCAGATGCTCGATGCGTTGAAATTCAGCGAGACCGTGTACGGCCTGGGGGCCGGGATCTTCTTTATCGGCTACGTGCTGTGTGGTGTACCGAGCAACTTGGCGCTGACCAGGTTCGGCCCTCGACGCTGGATTGCACTGATGATGATCGTCTGGGGCACGCTTTCCACCTGCCTGCTGTTCGTCACCACTCCCAGCCACTTCTACGGCTTGCGCCTGTTGACCGGTGCCGCAGAAGCCGGGTTCTTCCCCGGCGTGGTGCTGTACCTCTCGCAGTGGTTCCCGACCTTTCGCCGTGGGCGGATCATGGCATTGTTCATGTCGGCAATTCCGGTGTCCGGCCTGCTGGGCAGCCCATTTTCCGGCTGGATCCTCAACCACTTCGCCGCCGGCCAGGGCGGCCTTGCGGGCTGGCAGTGGATGTTCCTGCTGCAAGGCATTCCCACGGTGATCCTGGGCGCCCTCGCCTACTTCCTGCTCAGCGACAGCTTTGCCAACGCCAAGTGGCTCACGCCCCATGAACGTGCAGTGCTGGAAGCCGATCAGGCGACGGACTTGGCCAACAAACCGAAAACCACCACCGATTCGCTCGGCGAAGTGTTCAAGAACCCGGCGATCTGGGCGTTCGGCCTGATCTACTTCTGTATCCAGAGCGGCGTGTACGCCATCAACTTCTGGCTGCCATCCATCATCAAGAACCTGGGCTTCAGCGATAACCTGGTGATTGGCTGGCTGAGTGCGATTCCGTACCTGCTGGCCGCCGTGTTCATGCTGTTGGTGGGCCGCTCCGCCGACTTGCGCAAGGAACGTCGCTGGCACTTGGTGGTGCCGATGTTGATGGGTGCGATTGGCTTGGTGATTGCGGTGAACTTCGCCACCACCCCGGCGCTTGCGATTCTCGGCCTGACCATCGCCACCATGGGTGCCCTTACCGGCCTGCCGATGTTCTGGCCGGTACCCACTGCCCTGCTCAGCGCGGGTGCGGCGGCTGGCGGCCTGGCGCTGATCAACTCCATGGGGCAGATGGCAGGGTTCTTGAGCCCGTATATCGTCGGCTTTGTGAAGGATGCCACCGGGTCCACGGACATGGCGCTGTACCTGCTGGCGGCGGTGATTGTGGCCGGCAGTGTGTTGGCGTTGCGCATGACCCGTACCTTGAAGGTATAACGCAGTCTCTTTGAGGGCTGGCTTGCCTGGAATGCGCGTCGGTATCTAGGTAAGTCTTGGCCTCGGCTGGGCCGCTCTATCGCAAGAGCGGGAGGCATAACCGTTATTGGGGTGATGGCGCAACTCTACGCCGCGGTTACCCCAATACCAGTTATGCGCCTCGCCCGACCGCCCACCAGCGCGGCAACAACTGCCGCACACGGGCCTCGCCAAAGCGATCATCGATCAACATCACCACGCCTTGGTCCTGCTGGCTGCGGATCACCCGTCCCGCCGCCTGTACGACCTTCTGGATACCCGGATACAAATAGGTGTAGTCATAGCCCGCGCCGAAAATCGCGCCCATGCGCGCTTTCATTTGCTCGTTGACCGGGTTCAGTTGCGGCAAGCCCAGTGTGGCGATAAAAGCGCCGATCAAGCGCGTGCCGGGCAAATCGATGCCTTCGCCAAACGCGCCGCCCAGCACGGCAAAGCCAATGCCCCGGCTGTGCTGGGTGAACTGGTCCAGAAACCCTTGGCGTTCGGCTTCGGCCATGCCGCGTGACTGCAGCCACAGCACAATCTGCGGGTGCCGCTCGGCCATCAACTGCGCCACTTGTTGCAGGTAATCAAAACTTGAGAAAAACGCCAGGTAGTTGCCCGGTTGCGTGGCAAATTGTTCGGCAATCAGCTCGACAATCGGCGCCAAGGAGGCTTGGCGATGCACAAAACGCGTGGAGATCGCATCGACGATGCGCACCTGCAGTTGCTCGGCCTGGAACGGTGATTCCACATCGACCCACGCAGTATCGGCAGGCAATCCGAGCAAGTCGGCGTAATAGTGGCGCGGGCTCAGGGTGGCGGAGAACAGCACGCTGCTGCGGGCGGCGGTCAGCCTGGGGCGGATGAACTCGGCGGGCACCACGTTGCGCAGGCACAGGGTCGAGGCGCTGCGCTTGCCGAACTGGCGCTGGCTGATATCGAAGATGAAGTGTTCATTGAACAGCTCTGCCACCTTGGCAAACTGCAACGCCTCGAAATAGAAGGTTTGCAGGTCGCCGCTGAGGGCCAAGGGGTGGTCGTTGAAGTAATCGCCCATGGCGCTGGTGCACAGGCTTAAGGCCTGCAGCAGCTTGTCGGGTTTGCTGGCGTAGGCCTGGTACGGTGCGACTTGGTCCTTGTGCACGGCGTTCCATTCGCGGTTCAGGCGCTGCAACGGTTTTTTCAACGGCTCAGGGGCGCTGTCGCGCAGGGTCTTGAGGCTGTACTGATCAAGGCTGGCGCTGTACATCGAGCGGGCGCGCTCCACCAGGTTGTGGGCTTCGTCCACCAGCACGGCGGCGCGCCATTGGTTCAACTGGGCCAGGCCGAACAGCATGGCGCCGAAGTCGAAATAGTAGTTGTAGTCGGCGACCACCAGGTCGGCCCAGCGCGCCATTTCCTGGCTCAGGTAATACGGGCAGACGTCATGGGCCAACGCCACCTCGCGCAGGTTGCGCTGGTCCAACAGGCGCACCTTGGACGCCGCCACGCGTGCCGCCGGCAAGCGATCATAAAAGCCCTTGGCCAACGGGCAGGAATCACCGTGACAGGCTTTGTCCAGGTGCTCGCAGGCCTTGTCACGCGCCACCAGTTCGAGCACGCGCAGCGGCAAATCGGGGCTGCTGGTGTAGAGCACGTGCGCGGCGTCGAGGGCCAACTTGCGCCCGGGTGTCTTGGCGGTCAGGAAAAACACCTTGTCCAGCTGCTGCGGCGCCAGCGCCTTGAGCAGCGGGAAGATCGTGCCGACGGTCTTGCCAATGCCGGTAGGCGCCTGGGCCATCAGGCAGCGGCCCGTGCTGACGGCCTTGTAGACCGACTCGGCCAACGCACGCTGGCCGGTGCGAAACTGCGCATGGGGAAACGCCAGCGCCCGCGCGGCGTCGTTGCGCGCCTCGCGGTGCTGCATTTCCTGGCGCGCCCAGCCGAGGAACAGCGCACATTGCTGGTTAAAGAACTGCTCAAGGTCGGCCGCTTGAAAGCACTGGTTCAGCAAGGTTTCACCTTCGCCAACAATATCGAAGTACACCAGCGCCAGGTCGATCTCTTGCAGGCCGAGTTTGTGGCACATCAGCCAGCCGTACACCTTGACCTGCGCCCAATGCAATTGGCGATGGTTGGCGGGTTGCGCGTCGAGGTCGCCGCGATAGGTTTTGACTTCTTCCAGGCGATTGCTGTCCGGGTCGTAGCCGTCTGCCCTGCCCCGCACTTTGAGCTGCTGGTATTCGCCTTCCAGGGCCACTTCATTCTGGTAATGGGCACTGCGTCGTGAGGTCACCGTGCGATGGCCGATAATGCCTTCCTGGGCGCTGGGCGATGGCGTAAAGCGCAGGTCCAGGTCGCCGACCTTGGCCGTGAACTCGCACAGCGCGCGCACCGCAACGCTGTAGCTCAAGCGGTTTGCGCCCAGCGCACATAACAGACAGTCACCGGCATCTGGTATTCGCCGCAGAACTCCAGCCAGCGCAGTTGGTTGTCCTGCAGTCGGTCACCAGGGCCTTTGACTTCGATCATGCGGTAGGTCTTTTGCGCCGGCCAGAACTGGACCAGGTCCGGCATGCCGGCGCGGTTGGCGCGGATATCCAGCAGCAGGCGTTCAAACCAGTAACGCAGGTGTTCGGCCGGCAGGCACGTCAGGGCTTGCTCCAGCAGCTCTTCACTGAGCAGGTTCCAGAACACGAACGGCGACTGGATGCCCCATTTGTCCACGTAGCGCTGGCGGATGGTGGTTTTGTAACGCTCATCCGTAAGCTGTTCGAAGCACGCGGCGAACAACACAGCCCGACGTTGATGAAAGTCTTCGCTGTGCAGGTCCACCGGCCCGCGCTGGAACGGGTGGAAAAACGAACCCGGCAGCGGCGCGAAAATCGCCTCCCAGCACAACAGCCCGAACAGCGAATTGATCAGCCCGTTTTCGACGTAATGCACCGGCGCATCGGGCGCGCTCAGGTGCGCCTGCACGCAGGATTCCACCGACATCAGCGGCGCCTGCACCAGCGCCAGGTCCAGGCGCGTGACTTCACGTGGCTTGACCTTGGGCAGCGCCGGTTCACCGAGCTTGCGCCGCAGGCGTGGCAGCACGCGCAGCAGGTGCTGCTGTTCGGCAGCGCTTTGCGGTGCTTGCTGCGCCGCGCACGCCAGGGCCATGGCTTGCGCGTAATCCTCCTGGCGTTCGAGCACGCGAATCAACCGCGAGCGCGCGCCGGGATAGGTGCAATCACGGTAGATCTGCGCCGCCAATTCCAGCTCGGCACTGCGTTCGCAATAGTGGCCGATCTGGAACAGTAACTTGGCCCGACGTTTTTCCAGCCACGGGTTATCCGTGGCAAGCAGCACGATCTGCGCCAGTACCTCGTCCAACGCCTGGCCGGCTTCGAAGGCCTGCTGGCATTGGTGCAGATACAGAAAACCGTGCACATCGTCACGGCTGCGCAGGCCACGGGATTCGGCGCAGAACTCGACTTTTTCGTAGGTGTAGATGCCCAGGTCAGCCAGCACGAACTCCGACCAATCCTGGTGCAGGTTGCCGAAGAACATCAGCCGCAGGCGGTCGCACAGGTCCATCACGGTGAGGCTGTAGAGCGTGTCGCTCAGTTCGGGGCACCACTGGGCAAAGCTGCGTGACTCAGTGAACTGCGCCGCCAGCCCTTCCAGCCAGTCGGCCTTCTTGCCTTTGGGCTGGTCAATCCACGGCGCGAAGGCGGCGAGGATTTCGCCTTTTTGCAGCAGTGCGAACAATTCATCAAAACCCAGTTGGCTCTGCTGATCCACCCAGCCCTGCTGCACCAGTGCAAGCGCCGCCGTGTGGGTGCAGCCAATTTCGAGGTAATTGAGTTTGCTCGCACGAAAATGCGCGCCCTTGCGCATCACCATGCGCACCAATAACGCCTGGGACGGCTGCGGTAACCTGTCAAATTGCTGAATAAACTGCATTTCATCCGGGTCGAGCAAATCGGCATAACGCTGCCCCAGCCACAGCAGGACTTGGCGGAAGTTATGCAGGTAATACAAGGGATCGTCGAGGGGATTGGCCATGTCGCGCGCTGATCAAATACTGGTTATGCATACAGAGTGCCGCCAGCGGCGGGCTGTTGCAATCAGTAATAGATAAATGGCCCACGCAACTTTTTGTATAAAAGTGATCAGATAGGACAGTTGATGGCGTAACATTTGTGGCCCGAAGCCTTAGGCGCGGGACTTTTCAGGGTTAAAGGTAAGGGTAATGAACATGAAGAATTTGGGTCTGCCGCTGGTTGCACTCACTTTTCTGCTAATGGCCGGTTGCTCCACGCAAACCGTAGTGACATTGCAAAATGGCACGCAGTATTTGACCAAGGACACCCCCAAGACCAAGACAGCCGATGGGTTCTATGAATTCACCGACATCGCCGGCAAGCACATCCGCATCAAGGCTGATGACGTTGCGACGGTACGCAGCGAAAAGTGAAAGCAATCGCCTGAACATAAAAAGCCCCGCAATGCGGGGCTTTTTGTTTGATCGTTCCCTCACTCCGCGTGGGAATGCAGCCCAGGACGCTCCGCGTCCCAAAGCGTGACGCAGAGCATGGGAACGATCAGTACCGGTAGTACGGGTGGTAATACGGGTGATAGTAGGGATGGTAGTAATACGAGTGGTAGTACGGCCGGTAGCAGCATGGGCCAGGATAGGCCGGGTACACCGCGCACCCGCCCAAGCCCAGTAGCACCAAGGCGCACAGCAGCAATCGAAGTCGGGACATGTTCGGTTCCTCACATGACGCGCGAAACAGCTCGCGGGTAGTGATTAAACGCGTGAGGCCTGCCGGACCCGTCGCAGCGTTGCGCCGCTGGTCGGTGAAGATTTATTTACCGAAGGATTTTCGCCAACCCGGCGTTCAACCGATAAGCCGCCTTCATCTTCGAAGGCGGTAGAACGGAGAAAGACGGCCATGGCACTCATGTCCCGGACGGTACGCGCGCTGTTACTCATCCCCCTGAGCCTGGCGGCGCTGGCCAGCGCGCCGGCGTTTGCCGATACCATCATCATTCGTCAGCCGCCGCGGGTCATCGTGGTTGCTCCCCCGCCGCCGCCGGTTTATTACGGGCATTGGGGTTACGCCCCACGGCCTTATTACTACCCACATCATGTTTACAGCTATGGCTACGGCTACCCCCACCGGCCGTATTGGGGCGGTGGCTGGCGGGGGCAACACTGGCACTGATCAGCCGATGCTGACGCCATCCGCCCACAGGCCGCCGTGCCCGACGCCGACCAGGGTCACCGAGTCGGCGCCAAAGGTCAGCACCGTGTCTGCGCCGACCACTTTGGCATGGTCGCGCAGGTCGGTGCTGCCCTCCACATTCTGGAACACCAGCTTGTCCGTGGTTTGGTAGCCAATCACCCGATCATTGCCAAAATGGCCGCTGAACAGGAAGGTGTTATGCCCGCTGTTGTCGCGGATTGTGTCATTGCCTTTGCCACCTTCGATAAAGTCTGCGCCCTTGCCGCCCTGGATCAGGTCATTGCCGTGGCTGCCGATAATGAAGGTGTTGCCCTTGTGCGGTTCGGCATTGCGGTTAAGGTCCTGCACCCAGGTGGTAGCCCGCGCCGGGTCAGACAGGTTGGCGACAATCACTGTGGAGTCGCGGGTCATCTGGTCGTAGAAGCCGGACTCGAGGATGCGCGTCATGCCGTCGCCATAACCGGTGGGCAAATGTGAGACCCAGGTCGGCAGGTTGACGATCGAAAACGGCAGGATATTCCACAACGTCGAGGCGTAGTGGTCGTTGAAGCTGACGATATTGTCGGTGGTCGACTCGTGGGGTTTGTCGTGCACGCCCAGGGACGACAGGTTGAAGGATGAGCCGTCGAGCGCGCGGAACACCGGGTCGTTTTCGTAGCCGATATTGAGCACTTTATCGCCCGCGCTCTGGGTCGGTGAGGCATAGGCCACGTAGTTGGCGTCCTTGTAGAACCCCGACCATTTGTTGTTGCTTAAATCTGCCATGCTGTTGACCGCCAGCCCGCCCAGGCTGTGGCCGCTGACGACCACGTCCTTGCCGCTCAGGCCATGGGCGCCGGCATAGTCGGCGACATTCTTGAGCAAGCCGCCAAAGGCTTCGCCCGCATAGTTCTTTGCATAATCCTTGGGGCCGAAGGCCGCCAGCAGGTCGCTGATTACGTCGCCGATGGAGTCTGTGATCAAGCTTTCCCGTGGCCCCGACGTGCCGCGGAAGCCGATGCCGATTTCGAGCAGTTTGCCGGCGTCATCGTACTTGCCCAGCACCTCGACCTGGGCGGTGGTGTAACCGGCTTTTTCGCCAAAGAAGGTGCCGCGCGCATCGACCTTGCCGCCATAGCCCAGGTCACTGGCGCTTATAGGCGTCCAGCCGGCTTTTTGCACCGCATCAAGCGCGGCCTTTTCCGAGTCGGGGTTCCAGGGAATCCCCGGGATCACCCCTTGCGAATTAGTACTGCCCAGCAACGCCCCCACCAGCGTGGCCGGCAAGCCAAGCCCCAGGCCGTTGTGCTGGTAACCCACGGCAAAGCCGTTGTCCAGGTTGTGGTAGGAATACAGCGTGATCGCCATGGCATCGGCGAACAGTGTTTTGGAGCCCTCGGTGCCGAGGTTTTTATAGTCAAAGATACCCATGGTAGTGCCTCTCTGTTGTTGGATTTGTAGAGAAAGCGAAAACACGTGTGGCCCTCGTGGTGAGTGAGCCTATGTGGGAGCTGGCTTGCCTGCGATAACCTCACCTCGGTACAACTGACCGACCGAGGTGTCTGCATCGCGGGCAAGCCCGGCTCCCACATAAGCCCAAACCCATACAAGGTGTGAAGCCTTTTAGAACGCCCAGTCGAGGCTCAACCCCACCCCGTGGACCTTGTCCTTGCTGGCCAACAGGCCGTTGTAATCAAAATTGACCCGCGCATCCTTGCTCAGCGCCAGGCTGACCCGCGCACCGACCAACGCGGCGTCGCGCACCATCGGCGCACTTTCCACTGCGAACGCAGGGCCGCCCGAGGCGAACGCCAGGTGCTGCTCGGAATCGGTGCTGCTCAGGTTGTGCTGCCAGCCCAGGGTGCCGGACACTTCCAGTTGCTGGTGATCGTTCACGTTAAAGGTCTTCAAGGCGCGCACGCCCAGGGTGCTCAGCACCACATCGCGGGTGTCGTCATGGCCTTTGAGCGCGGCGGCGTCACCCTTTTCGGTGAACCCATCAGTGTCCAAATGCACATAGGCCAGGTTGGCGAATGGCTCCAGGGCCAGCGGTTGCAGGTTGACGCGGTAAGCCGCCTCACCAAACACCTGGGTGCTGCTCGCGTCCACTTTGACCTTCTGCTTGCCGGCCACATCACCGTATTGCAGGTCACGCTTCACATCGGCGCGATGCCAGCTGTAGGTCGCCCCACCGCTCAGGCGCAAGGCACCGATTTCATGCCCGGCATAGGCACCGAAGTGGTAGCTGTCGACCGAGGCACGGGAATGGGTGTCGTTGCCCATGTTCAAGGAGGTGTCACTGTAGCCAGCGACCAAACCGATACGCGTCGAGTCATCCAGTGCGCCATCCACACCGGCGAGCATGCCGCCCAGCGACGTGGTGTAGCCCGCGGTGTCGCTGCGGCTGTCGGTCTTGCCCCACGCGCCCAAGGCCTTGACCCACACGTTGCCACGGCTGTCGATGGTTTCGCTGCTGGCGCCCATCTCGCCATTGCGCAGGCGTTCGCCAACGGCTTCGCGCACGTAACGGCTGTCGTTGATTAACGCACTTTGCAGCGCCGGGTAGATTTCGCCGGAGAGCTGCTGGAACGCGCCTTGGGCCGAGGCCGCATTGGGCGCCAGCAACAGGCTTTCATACACCGCATTGCCGGCGCCCAATTGGTCCGCCGCCGTCGCGACCGCACGCTGGTTCGGCGTGACCGCCACACTGGCGAAGCTGTTGGTGCGTGCCACGTCCAGTTGCACGCCGTTGGCGGCATAGTTCAGCGTGCCGCCGATAAACAGGTAGTTCGGCAGCACCGCGCCGAAGCTGCCGGTAATACCGCCTGCGGCTTGCAGGATGTTGTACTGGCGGCCAATCAGGCTTTGCGCCTGGGCGTTGGTTAGCAGCGTCGGGCTGTTCTCCAGGGCCAGGGTCACAGTACCGCCATTGAGCGTGGCGGTGCCGCCGGCCACAATGCGGTCGCTGCTGGTGGGCGACAGCTCAACCGCGTAGGTCGAACCCGCATCAAAGGTGACATTGCCTGCCACATTCAAGGTGCCGATGGAGTTGCCCGGCGCCACGGTGCCGCCGCTTTTGGCAGTCAGCGAGCCGATACGGCCCGAGCCACCGAGCACGCCGGCCTGGCTGACGGTGACGTCGGAAGTGACCGAACCATTAATCGCCAGCAAGCCCTGGTTGACCAGGGTCGGCCCGCTGTAGGTGTTGGTGCCGCTCAGCACCAGCGTACCGATGCCCTGCTTGGTCAGGCCGCCATGGCCGGAAATGTCATTGCTCCACACATCCAGGCCGCAATGCACGTCGGTGCACAGACGCTGGGTCGGTTTACCGGCATCCACCACCGCACCAATGCCTGGCAGGTCGGCGACAAACTGGCTGCTACCATAGGCGCCGTCGATACGGAACTCAGCAGGAATATCCTCAGCGGTCACGAACATCCCTGGCCCGTTGACTGCTTTGCCCAGGTTGATCATGCCCCAGCCATACAGCGCGTCGATGCCCGGCGCGCCAAGGTCGGTGGCGGTGGTTTTGAGCACGGTGGCGACCTGCTCGCCGCTCATGTACGGGAAGCGCTCCATCAGCACCGCCGCTGCGCCGGCCACATGGGGCGCAGCCATGGAGGTGCCGTTTTTGTTGGCCCAGTCGGTGGTCAGGTTGCTCAGGTCGGTGCCGTTGATGATCGAGCTGAAAATTTTGGTACCGGGTGCCGACACACAGAAGCTCGCCGCATAACCGCAACGTGACGAGAAGGTGCTGATCACATACGGGTTGGCACTCGCGGTGTCCGGGTTTTGCTGCAAGGCGGCTACCGACAGCCAGTTCGGTGCAATTTCCGGCACAAAGTACGCAAGACCCGACATCGCGTCCGGGTTGTTGCGGTTGTAGTCGTTACCGGCGGCAAAGATGGTCAGCACGCCGCTGCGGGCCGCATCGATTGCGCCTTGGTAGGCGCCGCCGGCAAGCGTGCCGAGGATCGGCCGGATGTTGTTGAACTGCGCCTGGGCTTCATTGACCGTGAAGTTGGGGTACGCCGGATCGCGGCCGCCCTTGGCGTATTGATCGCCAATGCCGATGCCCCAGCTGTTGTTGATGATGCGTGCGCCGCTGGCCACCAGCCCATCCCAACCGGCCTTGTACACCGCGCCGTCGTTGCCGAGGATGATCCCGTCTTCCGGGCCTGGGTCGCCGTTTTCGGCGCTGAGGATCTGCGCATTGAACGCCACGCCATGCATCGGCCCGCCGTCACGGTTACCGGCGGCAATCCCGCCGACGTGGGTGCCGTGGTTACCCAGCTTGCCGTTGGAGTCCTTGGACGGCGTGCCGTCATAGCGGAACGCATCGCCGGCCTTCACCGGGATATACGGGTCGGTGTATTGGCGGATGCCCTCGGTGACAATCGTCACCACCTTGTTGGGGCTGGCGAACTCCGGGTGCTGCGCATACACCGGCTGGTCAAAGATGCCCAGCTTGACGCCTTTGCCGGTGTAGCCGGCGGCATACGCAGTGTCTGAATGGATGGCGCCCAGCCCCCAATCGGCCTTGAACTCGTTGCTGCGCCAACTGGCGGCATCGCCCAGTTTGCCGGTTTCCACATAGGGTGCGGCCTGGGCGGTCCCCAGACTTGCCAGGCAGCACAGCAACGCGCCGTATGGCACGCAGCTCAAAGCCTTGAGCGGGTAGCCCGGGCCTGTGTGAGTGGCGGTATTTAACCCTGGTTTGCGTTTGTTCACGGTGACCTTCCTTAGTTTTCTTATTGCACTTTTTTGGAAATCCAACCTGATCGTTCCCACGCTCCGCGTGGGAATGCAGCCCAGGACGCTCTGCGTCCAAAGCGTGACGCAGAGCGTCACAAGAGGCATTCCCACGCAAAGCGTGGGAACGATCATCGCTGCGGCGTGTTTAGAACTGCCAGTTAAGGCTCAGCCCCACGCCTTGGGTTTTCGCACGCCCACCCAACTGGCCGTTGTAATCCAGGTTGACCCGCGTGGCCTTGCTCAGCGCCAGGCTGGCCTGCACACCGACCAGCGCGGCATCGCGCAACAACGGCGAACTGCGCACGGCAAAAGACGGCCCGCCGGCGACAAACGCCAAGTGTTCTTCGGATTCAACCGCCGTCAGGCTGTGCTGCCAGCCCAGCGAACCGGACAGTTCCAGCTGCTGATGGTCATTCAGAGGCAGGGTTTTCAAGGCCCGCACACCGAGGGTGCTGAGCACCGCATCGCGCCGATCACTGCCACGTTCCAGCGCCGCCGCAGCGCCTTTTTCATGAAAGGAATCACTGTCCAGGTGTACATAGGCCAGGTTGGCGAACGGCTCCAGCGCCAGCGGTTGCAGGTGAATGCGGTAGGCAGCTTCAGTGAACAACTGCGCCGTGCGCGCATCCAGCTTGGTCTTTTGCTTGCCGCTGACTTCGCCGTACTGCAGGTCACGCTTTACGTCGCCGCGATGCCAGCTGTAGGCACCACCCACGCTGACGCGCCAGTCGCCCAGTTCACGCCCGGCATACGCGCCGAAGTGGTAACTGTCGATGGACGCCGACGAGTGCGTGCCACTGCCCATGTTCAGCGAACTGTCGCTGTAGCCGGCAACCACACCCACGCGGGTCTGTTCATCCAGCGCGCCGTCCACACCGGCGAGCAAACCGCCAATCGAGGTGGTCGAGCCTGCCGTTTCGCTGCGGCTGTCGGTCTTGCCCCAGGCGCCAAGGGCCTTGATCCACAGGTTGCTTTCGCCCTTCACCGGCACATGGCGCAGGCGTTCACCTACAGCATCGCGCAGCTGCAGGCTGTCGTTGATCAGCATCGCGCCAATCGCCGGGTAGATCTCACCCGACAGTTGCTGCAAGCCCTGGCGGGCCGTGGCCACCGAGTCCGACTGCAACAGGCTTTCATACACCGGGTTGCCGGCGCCCAACTGCTCGGCCGCCGCCGCGACACTGCGCTGGTTACGCGTGGCGGCAACGCTGGCGAACGCCGCGTTGTTGCGCCCCACGTCCAACTGCACGCCGTTGGCGGCGTAATCAAGGATGCCGCCGAGGAACAGGTAGTTCGGCAGCACCTGGCCAAACTGGCCCTGAACGCCGCCCGCCGCCTGGAGGATGGTGTACTGGCGGCCGATCAGGCTTTGCACTTGGCTCTGGCTGAGCAGTGTGGGGCTGTTTTCCAGCGCCAGGGTCACGGTGCCGCCGCCCAGCACGGCTTTGCCGCCTGCGACGATGCGGTCGCTGCTGGTGGGCGTGAGTTCCACCGCATAGGTGGAGCCTGCGCCCAGGTTCACATCACCGGCTACCTGCAAGGTGCCTACCGAATTACCCGGTGCCACGGTGCCACCGCTGTTGACGCTCAAGGCGCCGATGCGCCCGGAACCGCCGAGGGTGCCGCTGTTGTTGACGGTCACCGCCGAGGTCAGCGAACCATTCACGGCCAGCAGGCCGCCATTCACGCTGGTGGCACCGCGATACGTGCTGTCGCCGCTGAGCACCAGGCTGCCGGCGCCGGATTTGATCAGGCTACCCTCATACACGCGGTTGGCCGCAGCCTGATCACGGGCAGTGCCAACGGCGTAATCGGTCTGGTCCTGCTGGCTGGCATTCGCGCCCACGCCGTTCTGCCAACCCTTGTCGATCAGGGTTTGCTGCCAGGCGCTGTGTTCGGCGCGGTCTTCGGCCTGGCGCTGAACCAAGGCCTGGTCGGAGATACCATTGCTCCACACATCGCCCTGCCCGGCCGCCAAGTTGACGTTCATTGCGCCGAGCAATTGCCCCGGGCCATGCATCGCTCGGCCAAGGTCCGGCACGCCCCAGCCGACGATGGTATTCGGTGCTTGAGTGACAGAGCCGTCGAGTTGCGTGGCAGTGGTCAACAGTACCTGCAACGCCTGTTCATTGGTCATGTACGGGTAGCGCTCCATCACCAGCGCCAGCGCGCCGGTGGCATGCGGTGCCGACATCGAGGTGCCGGACTTGACCCCATAACCGCCATCGGGAATGGTGCTGTTGATCAGCGCGCCAGGCGTAGAGATGCACCAGTATTTGGCGATTCCGCACTTGTTGTATTTCTGGTTATTGGCTTTATCCAGGCCGGACACCGCCAGCCAGTGGCCTTCCAGTTCCGGCTGGAAATACGGCAAGGCCGAGCGCACGCTGGCATTCGCATACCCGCTGTTGCCGGCGCTGAACACGTTGATCACCCCGGCCTTGGCCACATCCGCCGCGGCATCCAGCCAGGTGCCCTGGTTGTAATGCTGGGCATAGGCGGCGTGCAGGCCGCCGAGGGTCTGGTAGCTGACATCCTTGGGCTGGCTGCCCCAGCTGTTGTTGATGGCGCGCACGCCGGAATCCACCAGCGCGGTATACACCGCCTTGAAATACTTGGGGTCCGGGGTCGGGCCAAACAGGAAGCTGTCGTTGGCGTTGGTGTTGCCCACGTAGATTTGCGCGTTGTAGGCCACACCGTGCATGCCCACGCCATCACGGGCTGCGCCCATGGTGCCGGTGACATGGGTGCCGTGGGAATCATTGTTGGGGTTGAGTGCGCCGGTGGTGCTGAACGGCTTGCCATCGACGTAGGTGCCGCTGGCGGTGACAGCGTGGTAGCGGTCTTTGGAAGCTTCAGGGTGGTTGGGGTCAAAACCCGAATCCAGCGCGCCGACTTTGACCCCGCTGCCGGTGATGCCGGCCGCATAGGCTTCATCCGCCTTCATGCGCCCCAGGCCCCAGTCGCTCTGGAATTCGGCGGAGCGCCAACTGGCGGGGTTACCCGCTTGGCCGTTTTCGGTATAGGCCGCCTGTGCCGCAACGGACAACAGGAGTAACGAGCCTGCGGTAAACGGTTTGAAACGTGGTGAATGGGTGATCATCTAACCCCTCCTTATTCTTCTTATGGATGCTCATTTCACCGGGCCGAAAGCCTCATCGACTTTCGCCAGGTCGGTGTCGCGCAAGTTGCCCGCGTAGTAGTGCAATTTGGTCCAGGCCATCAGGTAGTCGTAGCGGGCCTGGGCCAGGTCGCGACGGGTGCTGTACAGCTGCTGCTCGGCGTTCAGTGCGTCGAGGTTGACCCGCTCGCCACCGAGGATGCTTTGCTTGGTCGACACCACCAGCGCTTCGGCCGAGGTCAGGGCCTTTTGGTACGCACGCAATTTGCTCACGCCCGACAGGCACGCACTGAACTGGCGGCGCAGTTCGATCAGGGTTTCGCGGGTCTTGCCTTCCAGCTCGTACTCGGCCTGCTCCATGCCACGGCTGGCCTGGCGAGTCGAGGCGGAGATCCCGCCACCGGCATACAGCGGCAGGCTGACTTCAACGCCGATGGTGTTGGTGTCGTAGCGCTGGTTGTAGGTGTTGCCGCTGTCGGACTCCTGTTTGCGCGAGCTGGCATACGCGGTGATCTTGGGCAAATGCCCGGCGCGGTTGCGCTCCACTTCATAACGCGCGACTTCCACGGCCTGGCGCTGGGACGCCAGCGTGGGGTTATTGCTCAGCGCCAGTTCATGCCAGGTGTCGTAGTTGGCCGGGGTCAGGGTGAAGGCAGCAAAGCTCTGGTTCAGCGGCGCCAGGTCGTGGATGTCGACGCTTTGTACGCCGATCAACGCCCCCAGCTCGCGCAACGACGCGTCCTGCTCGTCCAGCGCCTGGATCTCTTCGGCGGTAGCCAGCTCATAGCGCGACTCGGCTTCGAGAATGTCGGTGCGCGTGCCTTCGCCCTGTTGGAACAGGTGCTGGTTCTGCTGGAACTGCTGCTCGTAGGCCTTTTTCTTGGCGCGGGCGATGTCGATCTGGTCCTGGGCAAACAGCGCCTGGGTGTAATAGCTCAGCACCCGCACCAGCAGCGCCTGGCTCTTGTCGCGAAAGCTTTCATCGGCGAACAGCGCCTGGGCCACGCCCTTGCGATAGTTGGCATAGGCTTCGTAGTCGAACAACGGCTGTTGCAAGCTGAAGGTCGAGCCATAGCTGTTGTAGTTGCGGTCGTCGCGATAACTGCCGCCGCGCCCGTCCGGCAGGTGCGCCTCGGAGTTGTTGCGGCCCTTGTTGTAGTTGTACGACAGCCGCGGCAGCAGCCCGGCACGGCCAATGGTGCGGTTTTCCAGGCCCGCGTCGCGTTCCTTGATGGCGCCCAGAAACACCGGATCGTTACGCAATGCCTGCTCGTACACATCAAACGGCCCCATGGCTGCCTGGGAAACGCCGCACACCAACATCAACGAAATGAACACAACGCGCATGCTCATTCCTCAGTCAACGCAGAACCGGCGCGATCGAGCAGCGGTTTGAACAGGTAGTTGAGCAAGGAGCGTTCGCCGGTGCGTACAAACATCTCGGCGGGCATGCCCGGCTTGATCACCAGGCCGTGAAGTTTTTCCAATGCAGCCTCGCTGACCGTGGTGCGCAGCACGTAGTAAGGCTGGCCGGTCTTTTCATCGAGCATCTGGTCGGCCGAGATCAGGCTGACTTCGCCCGGTACACGCGGGGTGCGGCTCTGGTTGAAGGCGGTAAACAGAATGTCGACGGGTAAGTGCGTACCCACCTTGTCGACCAGGTGCACCGGCAAATGCCCTTCCACTTCCAGCCGCGTGCCTTGTGGCACGATCTCCAGCAGAGTCTCACCGGCGCGCACCACGGCGCCCTCGGTGTGCACACTGAGGTTGACTGCAATGCCATCGGCTGGCGCATTGATCTCGCTGTGCTGCAAATCAAAGCCCGCCGAGGTCAGTTGCTGCTCCAGGGTCAGGCTGCGCAGTTGCGCGTCGGCCAGTTGGCTGCGCACCTCTTTTTGATATTCCTCACTGTGCTGCTGCAATTTGAGGCGTGATTCGAGAATGCCCTGCTCCACGCGGCCACTTTCGCCAGTGTTTTGCGCCAGGTCCTGTTGCACCTGGGACAGTTGGCGCTGGTAGTCCAGCAAGCGGTTGCGCGGGATATAGCCGTTGTCGGCCAGGGGTTGCAGGTTGGCCAGTTGATCACGCAGCGATTGCGCCTGGGCAGACAGGTCGGTACGGGCGCGGCGCATGCCGCTCAGTTGCGAGGTGGCACCGTCGATGTTGGCGCGAATACCGGCTTGTTCACGGGCAAAGGCTTCACGGCGGCTGCTGAACAGCTGGCGTTGGCCTTCCAGCACCAGGGCCAGGGCCGGGTCGGGGTTGGCGCTCAGCTCAGCGGGAAAGGTAATCGCCGCTTGGTTGTCACGCTCGCTCTGCCAGCGTGCCACGCTGGCCCAGGCCATGCGGTACTGGGCTTGCAGCGACTGCACGTCGGCCTGGTTCTGGGTCTGGTCGAGGCGAAACAGCGGCTGGCCCTGTTTGACCAACTCGCCCTCCTTCACCAGGATCCGGCTGACCACCCCAGGGCTGAAGGTTTGCACGGCCTTGCGCTTGCCCGAGACCACCACCGTGCCTTGCACCGGGATGCCCTGGTCCAAGGGCGCGAGGCTGGCCCAAAGGAAAAACCCACCGGCGCCGACAATCGTCAACCACCAGCCCATCTTTACGAAAAAACCGGCATCACGTTCTTTAAAGCGGGGCTCTACAGTAAGGCTGCTCATGCGCCTGGATTCCTTCCGGTCTGGTACTGACGGCTAAGGCTCACACCGGCCTTTTCCCGTGGCGCTTCCTGCTGTTGCTGGCCCGACAACGCGCGCAGCACTTCCTGGCTGGGGCCGAAGGCCTGCAATTGACCTTCGCTGAGCACCAGCAACTTGTCGGCCTGGGCCAACGCCGAGGAGCGGTGGGTGACCAGCACCACGCTGCTGCCCTGGGCTTTCATCTGCACGATGGCGCTGGCCAGGGCGGCCTCGCCCACGGTGTCGAGGTTGGAGTTGGGTTCATCCAGCACGATCAAACGCGGCGCGCCATACAGCGCACGCGCCAGGGCCACCCGCTGCTTCTGGCCGCCGGAGAGGCCGCCACCGTTGTCGCCCAACACGGTGTCGTAGCCTTGCGGCAGACGCAGGATCAACTCATGCACACCGGCCTGTTGCGCGGCTTTCACCACCCGCTCCGGGTCGGCTTCACAAAAGCGCGCAATGTTGTCGGCGATGCTGCCGCTGAACAGTTCGATGTCCTGGGGCAAGTAGCCGATATGCGGGCCGAGGTCGTCGCGGTTCCAGCGATGGATATCCGCGCCGTCCAGGCGCACGGTGCCGGCCAGGGTTGGCCACACGCCAACCAGCACACGGGCCAGTGTCGATTTGCCCGAACCCGAAGCACCGAGCACGCCCAGCACTTCACCGGCGCCGAGGTTGAAACTGACCTGTTGCAAGGTCGCCACACGCCGCCCCGGCGGGCCGGCGCTGACGTGTTCGAAACTCACCTGGCCCTTGGGCGCCGGCAACGCCATTTGCTCGGCTTCGGGTGGGAATTCACGCAGCAGATCGTCAAGGCGTTGGTAAGCCAGCTTGGCCGAACTCCACTGCTTCCACACCGCAATCAATTGGTCGATAGGGCTGAGTACACGGCCCATCAGGATGGACCCGGCGATCATCATCCCGGCGGTCATCTCGCCTTTGATCACCAGGAAGGCGCCCAGGCCCAGCACCAAGGATTGCAGGCACAGGCGCAGGGATTTGCTCAGCGAGGTAATCACCGAGCCGGTGTCGCTGGCCCGGTTCTGAAACCCGAGGAACTGCGAATGCACCGCGAACCAGCGTTTACGCAACGCACCGAGCATGCCCATGGCCTGGATGGTCTCGGCGTTGTGCAAGTGGCTGGTAGCCAGCTGGGTTGATTGTTGGGAAAAAACACCCGCCTCGCCCAGTGGTTTTTTGGTCAGGTATTCATTCAGGCACGCCAGCGCGATCAACAACACAGCGCCCGCCGTGGCCAACACGCCCAGCCACACGTTGAACAGGAAAATCACAAACAGGTAGATGGGAAACCACGGCGCATCGAAGAACGCGAACAACGCAGGCCCGGTGATGAATTGGCGGATCACGGTCAAATCGCCCAGCGATTGCCCGGCATGCCCCTGCCCGCGTTGCAGGTTGCGTTCAAACGCGGCTTTGTACACGCGCAAGTTGAAGCGCCGCTCCAACTGGCTGCCGATGCGAATCACGACAAAACTGCGCAGTACTTCCAGCGTGCCGATGAAGACAAAGAAACCCACGACCATCAGCGTCAACATCACCAGGGTGGTTTCATTCTGGGAGGACAACACACGGTCGTACACTTGCAGCATGTAAATCGACGGCACCAGCATCAACAGGTTAATCAAGGCGGTAAAGCAGCCGATGCTGATCAAAATACCCTTGTATTCACCCAGCGCCCTAAATAAGGGCGCAACCACATTGGACTTCGCCATAGTGTCTGTTCTTCCCCGAAGCCAATGACGCGCAATAGTTGCCCGTGCCCTGAAGTGGGCGGCCAACTATTAAACTCTTGTTATAAGCTTATAACTTTTTAATTAAGGTGTTCGTTGCAGCACAACTTCCGGTATTGAAGGCGTGCGCCCTTTGTATTCACCGTCTTTCTCGCGATTCAAATGAATAATCCCGCTGCCCTCTGCATTAAAAAGCCAGATACCGTCCGGGGTCGGCGACCAAGTCAGGGGCTTTTCCCTCAGCCATAGCTCGGCGCAGGCGACATCACCGGCCACGGCGTTGGGCTCATCCAACAGGTCGAGTGCACACACCTGGTCCTGTTGCTGCAATTGCCAATGGCCGGCCAATTGCGCGGTGGTGGGTAAAACCAGACTGCTCGCCATGACGTGGGCTCCTGCCGAAACGAACAACACCTGTGAAGCACAGGCGATCAAATGGGAAAAACGCGGCATCTGCTGCTCCATCCTGAGAGCGCGGCGCCGGGGCGCCGCGCGCTTTACATCAGGCTACGATGTCGCTGGAGACTGCCTGGCCGACGGTGGTGACGAGGAAGTCCGCCACGCCGTGCCCGGAGAAGTCCACCGCCAAGGTGCCCAGGTTGGTACCCGAGGCATAGCTCAGTACAGCATCGCCGGCATGCCCGGTGAATGCATTGACGAAGCTCAAGCCTGCACCTTTGGTGATGCCGGACAGGTCGATCTTGTCCGAACCGGAGGTGAAGTCAAAGATCTTGTCCGCCGCACCCGGCTTGGAGTCGGAACTGGCACCGTACACGAAGGTGTCATTGCCGGCGCCGCCCCATAGTTGGTCCGCACCGCCACCGCCGTAGATGATGTCGTTGCCGGCACCGCCTTTGATGATGTTGGCGGCGTTGTTGCCGATGATCAGGTCATTGCCCGAACCGCCGAACGCGTTCTCGATGGTAACGCCCTTGGCGATGGACACGTTGCCCACCAGGCCGCCAACATCGGAGAACGAGGCCTCATTGAGGTTGATCTTCTGGTTTTGGGTGAAACCGGAGAAGTCCAGGGTGTCGTTGCCGCCACCGTCCCATACCGAGAACACCAGCTTGTCGGCATTGGACGTGGCGCTGAGGAAGTCACGCCCGGTGTTGGAGTTGAAACCGTAGGTGGTGTCGCCGGCGCGGGTGGCGTAGTTGGCGCCGTAGAGCTTCTGGATCGCGGCAATGTCGTCGATCAGCGGGCCGGACGAATAGGCTTCGACCCCGCCTTTACTGAAGTTCTGGTTGGTGTTGCTCTCGCTCCAGTAACTCATGACGCTGTAGCCACGCGTGTCCTGTCCATAGTCCGCGTCTTTGTACGAAGGGTTGCCGGTCCCGGCGTTGTAGTCGCCAGGGTGATCCAGGCCCAGGGTGTGCCCGATTTCGTGGGTCAGGGTCTGCCGGCCATAGTTGTTCAGGTCCGGGGTCTTGTTCGGTGTGTAACTGTTGTTGGTCAGGTACCAGGAAGTACCGTCCAGCCCGCTCTCGTTGTACTTGGCATTGGTGCCAGGCAGGTAAGCGAAGGCCGCTGCGCCATCCTGGCCGCTGCTGTAGTTGCCGAAGGTCATGTGGAAGTCACCGCCCGAGGCTTTCTCGGTGAAGGTGACGTTGGCCACATCCGCCCAGGATTGCATGGCCAATGCGGCCTGTGCTTTCTGCTGTGTGTTGAACTGGCTGAACCCGGAGATGCCATGTTTGTTCATGGTGGCCGAGGAAGCCGAGGTCAGGAAGGTGTAGGTGAGGTCGATCTTGCCGTTGCCATCAATGTCCCGATACGCAGCATTCTCGCGCAACAGGTGGTCGGCGGCCTGGTCCACTGTGAACGAGGGCTTCCCATTGACCGTGAGGTTACCGCCACGGTCATACAGATGGCTGAAGCTATCGATTTGCGAGTAAGCAGTGCTGGCTTGCGCGGCAGATACAATAGCTTTGTCTTTTACTTTTGACATAAACGTACTTCCTTGTTTGCAAGTGCATCAGTCTTTGTTCGATAGGAACCTCGCGGGCGAGGATCGTCCTATCACTCGCCTCTTTTGAAGGCGTATCGAAACTGACACAACTTGAAATCTTTCGTCTACAAATATTTCCGCAACAAAAATGTGACGTAGATTCAACTTAAGGAAGTCGCACACAGCGTTTGCTGGGGGTAATTGCGCTAGCGCGGCAAATCGCCGCCGACTGTTATTTAAATATTAAATAGCGGTAAAGCCGCTCTTGCTGAGCGGCCCTCTTTAATAATGGATCCAATATATTGACACGGTGTCATAGTTCAATATTAAAGAGCCACCACCCGCACTATTAAAGTGCGTGTCCCCCATTACCGGGACAGACTCCAGCCGCACTTGTTTAACGCGCCGATTAATACTTCGTCGGCAAGTCCGGGCACCGTGATGCCGTCTTCCGTCGTCATGTCCTCGCCCGCCAGGATCGCGTTGATAATCGCCTCCTCCACCGCCTCTGCGGCGGCACTGAACAAGGGCGAAATGTGGTCGTTGTTGACCATGCGCAATACGCTGCTGAGTGCCAGGTCCTTGCGCCCGTAATCGGCCGGTGGCAGGCCGTGATTGCCGGTGGCGAAGGCCAGGAACAGGTCGCCACTGGAATCCTCGGTGCCGCCGCCGGTGCGCGCGATACCGATGGAGGCGCGTTGCGCCAGGCGCTGGCATTGATGGGGCAGCAACGGCGCGTCGGTGGCGATGATCACCACGATCGAACCCATGCCCGGCGTGCCGCGCTCGGCGAAGGGTGATGGAATGTCCATCAACTGGCGCCCGACCGGGTAGCCATCCACGCGCAGCTCCTGGCGCTTGCCATGGTTGGCCTGCACCAGCACGCCGACGGTCCAACCGCCCTGCTCCTCTGGCACACGCCGGGATGCCGTGCCGATGCCGCCCTTGAACTCATGACAGATCATACCGGTGCCGCCGCCGACGGCGCCCTCTTGCACCGGGCCGCCCTCGGCCGCGTCCAGCGCCTGGCGCACATGTTCAGGCTTGACGTGCTGGCCCCAGATATCGTTGAGCAGGCCGTCGTAGGTTTCCATCACCACCGGCATGCACCAGTACACCGCCGGGTCCGCCAGGCGCTCGCGCTCTAGGGCAATCAGGCTGTCACGCACAATCCCGATGCTGTGGGTGTTAGTGATAGCGATGGGTGTGGTCAGCAGCCCCGCTTCGCTGATCCACTCAAGGCCGGTGGCGTCGCCATTGCCGTTGAGCACGTGGTAGCCGGCGAAACACGGTTGCTGTCGCGCCTCCCCGGCGCGCGGCTGGATCACGCTGACGCCGGTGCGCACCTGCTTGCCGTCGATGCTGGTCTTGAGCGTGGCGTGCCCCACCCGGACACCGGGAACATCGGTGATGGCGTTCAATTTGCCGGGCGTGCCCAGCCCCAACGTAATGCCCAGTTGACGTGCTCGCATACCCACTCCTTACAATTTCTGAAACGCCGGACTCGTCCGGCCAGTGATGCAATACAAAATCACCGACAAGGCCAGCAAGCCGATGATGATCATGATGTCGCGCACCGACGCCGCGGCGATCAGGGTCACCAGCAGGTAACCGGCGCCCAGTACCGCCAGCACTGCCGGCAGCGGCCATAACGGCATGCGATACGGGTGCTCGCGATCACGCAGCAGCACCCGGCTCATCAGCGCGCTCAACGCCACCACCAGGTACACCAGGATGATCAGCAATACACTGAAGGACGTCAGGTCCGCCAGGTTCGAGCTGAAACTCAACAGCGCCGAAGGCACCGCCAGGAACAGCGTTGCCAGCCATGGGGAATCCCAGCGCGGGTGAATACGCGTGAACAGCGCGTTGATGCGCGGCGTCCACAGCGCATCGCGGCCGCTGCTGAACACCACTCGACCAATCTGGATGACGATAGCGACAATCGCGTTGAACACCGACAGGAAGATCCCGGCACTGACCAGGCGTGACAGGGTTTCATTGCCGTGGCTGGTCAGCAGATAGCCAATCGGGTCAGGGCTGCTGATCATCGCGCTCAGCGACGGCGCGCCGATCAGCAGTGCCGTGATCGGCACCAGCTCGATCACCACCACCAACCCCAGCGACCACAGCACCGCTTTGTGCACGCCTTTGCCACCGCACTTCATGTCTTCGGCCAGCAATACCGCAGGACCATACCCATTGAACGAGAACAGGCCGATGCCGACGGCGCCAATTACCAGGGCCCAGGGCGCCAGGTGCAGCACGCCGTTTTCGACGATCTGCGGCTGGAACAGCACGCTGGCAGGCTGCACGGGATTACCAAAGCCGATAAACACGATCACCAGCAACGCCGCCACTTCCAACAGCAGGCAGGTGCCGGTAATCCAGGCATTGAGCTTGATATTGAGGATGCCCAGGGCGTAGCTGCACACCACGATCACCAGGGCGACGGTTTGCGAGTCGAATTTTGTGCCCAGGGCGTTATTCAGGTACGTCGCGGCCCCTGTGGCCAAGACCGGCGGGATAAACAACAGCATCACCAGCACCGTCAGAAACGTCGCATAACCGGCCATGCCGCCAAACACTCGCTTGGCATACACATATTCACCACCGGCGCTGTTATGGGCGCGACCGAGTTCGGCGTAACAGAAGGCGAACATCAGCGCGAGCAAGGCCGCCATCACAAACGCCATGAACACACCACTGCCCGCCTGCTGGATGGCAAACGGCGCAATCACGAATACGGAGCTGGCCGGCGTGACCGCCGAAACCGTGATGGCCACCACATCGAAAACACTCAGCGTTGGCTTGAGCACGCCGTCTGGCGCGGGGGAAGCACTCATATCGTTATCCTCTGTCGTTATTTTTGGTAGGAGGCAGAAACGAAAAAAGTCGGGCGGTTGCGAGATATGTTTCTCGCTGGATGACGGCAAAGTAAACGCTGTGTTTATGCGGGCCAATTCCCCTATTGGCGTACTCCCCTTGACGATACTCGGCAAAAGCCGAACCCTTGGCTGATCTATTGAGGGCTGGAGCCGTGTTTATGAGCCTGTTCAGAGAGGTCGGCATGCACGCAGGCCTGGGCCGCACCGTCGCACACCTGGGCACCGAGCACTTCTGGAAGCAGTTGGTGCTGTTGCTGCACCAATGCCTGCCGTTCGATAACGCCCTGGCGATTTTTTACCCCCTCGATGGCCCGCCCGTGGCCCTGGAAGAATACGACGCCCAGCCCAGCAGTAAACCGGCCTCGATGCTGGTGTACCTCAATGGCCTGTACCTGATCGACCCGTTTTACCA
The DNA here is from genome assembly GCF_021606215.1 of Pseudomonas sp. PA-5-4B. Taxonomy (NCBI): domain Bacteria; kingdom Pseudomonadati; phylum Pseudomonadota; class Gammaproteobacteria; order Pseudomonadales; family Pseudomonadaceae; genus Pseudomonas; species Pseudomonas sp. PA-5-4B. Next base: position 44,073 of record NZ_WKDB01000009.1, read on the forward strand.
GGCTTACCGCGAAGGTTATGCCAGCGGCGTGTATCGCCTGGAGGAAGTGGCACCGGACCATTTTCGCCAGAGTGAATACTTCCTCAACTACTTCCACGACAACGTGTTGGAAGACGAGGTGCAATTCATTCTGCAGTTACCCGGTACAGGCACGCTGTCTTTGTCGCTGGGCATGCAGCGACGCTTCAACTTTGAAGAGACCGGGTTGATGACCACACTGGCGGCCTGGGTGCTGCCGTTGATGCAGCAGCACTGGCAGCAAAGCACCCAGCGTGCGCCGGCGATGGACACGCAGATTCGCGATGCGCTGAGCCATTTTGGCAGCGGTGTACTGTCGGAGCGCGAGCTGGAAGTGGCGCGCCTGGTGCTGCGTGGGTTCTCATCCAAGGCCATGGCCGAGCGTTTGAAAATCTCGCCGGACACGGTCAAGGTGCATCGGCGGCACCTGTACGCAAAGCTGGATATTTCGTCGCAGCCGGAGCTGTTTTCGTTGTTTATCCAGTCGTTGGGGCATGATCTGGAAAACCCCTGAAAACCGGCATTGCACAGTCAAAATGTGGGAGCGGGCTTGCCCGCGATAGCGGTGTGTCAGTCACCCACTAGCCGACGGACAGGTCGCAATCGCAGGCAAGCCAGCTCCCACAGGGGCTCGGTGTAACCCCTAGCGTCCGGTACGAATGGTGTTCCACACCCGCGTGCGAATCCGGTCGATGTTCAGCGGCATTGCTTCCAGGGCAAACAACTTGCCCATCATTTCCGGGCTTGGGTACACCTTGGTGTCGGCCTTGATTGCAGGGTCTACCAGGCTGTCAGCCGCCGCGTTGCCGTTGGCGTAGTGCACGTAGTTGGTGATGCTGGCCATCACCTCCGGGCGCAGCAGGTAGTTCATGAACGCGTAACCGGCTTTTTCATCCGGGGCGTCGGCGGGCATGGCGACCATATCGAACCAGATCGCGGCGCCTTCCTTGGGAATGTTGTAGCCGATATTCACACCGCTCCTGGCTTCCTTGGCGCGGCTTTCGGCCTGCAGGATGTCGCCGGAGAAGCCGACAGCCACGCAGATGTCGCCATTGGCCAGGTCGGCGGTGTACTTCGAGGAATGGAAGTAGGCCACATACGGACGCACTTTCATCAACAGGCCTTCAGCCTTTTTGTAGTCCTCGGCCTTCTTGCTGTGGGGCGGCAGGCCCAGGTAATTAAGCGCCGCCGGCAGCAGTTCCGGGCCGTTGTCGAGAATCGCCACGCCACATTTTTGCAGCTTGGCCATGTTCTCGGGTTTGAAGATCAAGTCCCAGGAATCCACCGGCGCGTTGTCGCCGAGCACCGCCTTGACCTTGTCGATGTTGTAGCCGATGCCGGTGCTGCCCCACAGGTACGGGAAACCATGCTCGTTGCCCGGGTCGTTGTTTTGCAGAGCCTTGAGCAGCACCGGGTTGAGGTTTTTCCAGTTGGGCAGCTGGCTCTTGTCGAGTTTTTTAAGGGCGCCGCCCTGGATCTGCCGAGCCATGAAGTGGTTGGACGGAAACACCACGTCATAGCCGGATTTGCCGGTCATCAACTTGCCGTCGAGGGTTTCGTTGCTGTCGTATACGTCGTAGGTAAAACCGATGCCGGTTTCTTTCTGGAAGTTCTTGGTGGTGTCCGGCGCGATGTAGTCCGACCAGTTGTAGATCTTCACCGTCTCGGCGGCCTGGCTGATAGTGGCCACCAACATCAAGGGCAACAGGGCAATGGCTTTCATGGTTCGATTTCCTGGCGGTTTTAGGGCTGTTTTTATGGCAGGCGATCAAGGATCAAAGCGTTACAGAATCAACACGTAGGTCTTGCGCACGGTCTCGTGGATGTCCCAGATACCGGTGCTGTTGGCCGGCAACATCAGTGCATCGCCGGCGTGTAGGTGAACGACTTCACCGTTGTCGGGGGTGAAGGTGCAGCGGCCCTGGATAAAGTGGCAAAACTCCTGGGATTTGATCTGCCGACGCCAGCGGCCTGGGGTGCATTCCCAAATGCCGGTTTCGACGCCATCGTTGCGCTCAACGCTTAAGGTCGAGGCTACGGCGATCGGCTCGCCCAAGGGCACGGCCACCGGTGACGAGTCCGGCAGGTGGGCGTTCAGCGTGTCTTTGAAGTGAGTGATGCTCATGGGTTTTCCCGTGTGAGTGAAACGGCCTAATGCATGAAACCTTCCATGAACCCGGCCACGCCGGTCGCCAATTTGCGCCGCCACGGCGCGCTGTTGGGGTTGGCGAGCACCTGGTCTTCATGGACAAAACTGCGAATGATCGCGTTGTAACCCAGCCAGCGGCAGGGTTCGGGCTCCCAGGCCTTGAGCGCGTCCAGGCCACGCTCGCGGATCACCCAGGGCTGGATGGTCAGCGGCGTATCGAGGCCGAGAATCATGTCGGCCAGGGTGCGGCCTCCGAGGTTGGTGGCACCTACGCCCTCCCCGCCATAACCACCGGACAGCGCGATGCCGGTGGTGTGATCGCAGAGCATGTGCGGCCGGAAGTTGCGCGACATGCCGAGGTTGCCGCCCCAGGAGTGGGTAATCCTGACGTGTTTAAGCTGTGGGAAGAGTTCGCTGAACAGGTAGCGGCGCAGCTCCACTTCGCTGGTGGTCAGGTCGAAGTTGTGGCGCAGCTTGCCGGCAAACTGATAGCCGCCACGGGCGCCGAATATCAGGCGGTCATCCGCCGAACGCTGGCCGTAGGTGACCTGGCGGCTGCTTTCGCCAAAAGCCTGGCCTCGGCTCAAGCCAATTTCATCCCAGGTGCTGGCCGGCAACGGCTCAGTGGCGACAATCAGGCTTTGCACCGGTAACTGATAGCGCCCCAGCGGCGGCAACGTGGTGGCGTAGCCCTCAACCGCCGGCACTACCCACGCGGCGCGCACGCTGGCATTGGCCGTGCGCACGCTGCCTGACTGCCAATGGGTGACCGGGCTGTTCTCATAGATCGTCACGCCCATGCTCTCCACCACCCGCGCCAGGCCGCGTACCAGTTTGGCGGGGTTGATGGTTGCGACATGGGGCGCATAGATACCGCCATACGGCTTGGCGATGCGGATTTGCTCGGCCAGCTGTTGCGGGCTCAGCCAGCGGTAGTCCGCTTCGGTGAGGCCCTGGGCGTGGAGCGTGTCCAGGTAACGGCGCAGGCTGCCTTCCTGCTCCGGGTAACGCGCCGCGCAGTACAGCACGCCGCCTTTGCGGTAGTCGCAGTCGATGCCTTCACGGGACAGCACCCGGGCGACCTCGTCGGGGATGCCATGCAACAGGTCAAACGAGGCGCGCCGTTGTTGCGCTGACAGGCCGGCCAGCAGGCGGTCTTCGCCCAACAGGTTGCCCATCAGCCAGCCGCCATTGCGGCCAGACGCACCGAAGCCTGCTGTCTGCGCTTCGATAATCGCAATCTTCAGCTCCGGGGCCTGGTGCTTGAGGTAGTAGGCGGTCCACAACCCGGTGTAGCCGGCGCCGATAATCGCCACATTGACGTCCAGGTCGTGCGCAAGGGACGGCCGCGCCACCAGCGGGTCGTCCAACTGGTCCATCCATAAACTGATGTTGCGCCATGCCGGCATGCCAAGCTCCCCAACCTCATTTCGATAGGCTGGATCCTAGAGCGCGGCGTTATGGGCTGTCTTGCGCGCGTGCACGCAGAGAAATTTGTTTGACGTAGGCCTTGGGCGATTGCCCGGTGTGCTGGCGGAACGCGCTGTAGAACGCCGACAGCGAATTAAAACCGGCGGCAAAGGCCAGGTCATCGACCTTTATCGGCGGCACAGCCTTGTCCAGCGCAGCCAGCAGGTGTTGGAGCCGGGCCTGGTTGACGTAACGGTAGAAGCTCTGCCCCAGCACCTGGTTAAGCAGGTAGGAAATCTGGTTGCGGCTGTAGCCACACTCATTGGCCACACGTTGCAGGTCCAGCTCCGGGTCGAGATAGGGTTGCTTGAGTTCGAAGTACTGCTGCAGATCTTTGGCCATATGCCCCAATTGTTGGGGCGACAGGCCCAGGCGGCTGACTGTCGGGCGCAGGGTTTGGGTCGGCTGCTCATGCACCAGGGAGGCGTACTCGTTGACGCGCCAGATCAACCCATCGCGCACGGTAATCGCCTCACTGGTGCGAAATGACACCAGGCCCTGGCCGCCGCGCAGCGTAATGCGGTACTGGATAAACGCGGTATCGCCGTCGGCGCGAATACGGTCGATGTGCTCAATCGCCTCGTCGGCGCCACGCGGCATGCTGGCTTGCAGGTACTCGCGCAACTCGGCCTGACCCACCACGCGGTTTTGGAAAAAGTCGTGGTACTGAATGTCGGGGTGGTAGTAGGACATCACGCCATCCAGGTCGCGATGGCGCCAGCACAGGTGATGGCGCAACACCAGATCGCCGGTGGCTTGGGTTTGTTCGTACTCTTCACTCAAGACGGGCTGCATGGAAGGCTCTGCGGCGGGAATGCCTGGGAGATTGCCGAATTTGCCGGCGGCATTCAATGGTCAATTGGAACTTCTGACTAATGGCCTTTTGCCTGGTTTTGAGTAAGAAATGATCCACGTCATATGATCGCTAAAGAACTGCCGAACGGCCCCTAAAAAGTCACCGCGCGCTTGCGAACGAATGCTATTTTGAAGGTCTTGATGCCACGACCAGTGAAGGTCATGGCCCCCTGCCGCGAGCTAAAGGAAGCGCTCAATGAACAAGGTGGGCAACATGAACAAAGTGACATTTCCCAACGCCTGCCAGCTGATGCGCTGGCATTTTCATCCGATGGGCTTCGAGGGGAGTATGGACGCCCCCGGCAGTATGGTTGCGCGCCTGTTCGACAGGGCCAGTGGCGAGACGTTGATCGCGATTGCCGGCATTCCTTGCGCCACGGTGATGAATGCGGCCGATGTGGAGCGCATCATCGAAGCGGTGGAGGATGAGCTGGAGTGTTTTGTGCCGCCGCTATCGTTGCGGGCGTGAACCCTATTTAACAGGTAAATCTTAACCAATGTGGGAGCGGGCTTGCCCGCGATTGCGGAGTGTCAGTTTGCAAAGTTGCCAACTGATCTACTGCTATCGCGGGCAAGCCCGCCCACACATTGGGTACTGTGTTTAGCTGCTAGCTGCGTTGGTCATCAAAAAACGCCTTTCGCCCATCGACCCGCTCCGAAGCCCTTGGCACGTTCACGCCCTGGCCTTCCGGCTTCTCCACATACCAGTAGCAATGGCTCACCGCCCGGGTAATCCCGACATAGGCCAGGCGCAGCACTTCGTCTTTCTGCGCGCTGTCGTAGGGCTCGCTGTCGCCGTCCTTGCCCAGGCCCGCCATGCGGTAAACCTGGTTTTTGTAAGGCGAGCTGGTGACGTGCTGGCAATCCCCGAGCAGGAATACCGCGTCTGCTTGCAGGCCCTTGGCACTGTGATAAGTCAGCTGTTTGAGTCGGCGATCCTGTGGCTGCAAGCTAGAATCCACATTAACTACAGATTGAATATGCTCCTGTATCAATAACTTATCGCTACTTTTTCGATAAAGCATTAGCACTGTATTACCGCGTTGATAGTGCTCCAGCAACTGCCGCCCCAGTGCGGCGTCGTCCCGTTCCAGCACCACGACGGGCACCAAAGCCTTGGGCTCGCCACTGGCCTTGGCCTTCTTGCCGGGGATCGCCGGGGCTGCGCGCACCACATGTTCGGCGGCGTCGATGATGTGCTGGTGGCTGCGGTAGTTCTCGCTGAGCATCACGCGGGTGGTGCTGGGTGACGGGAATTCCTGGTTGAACGCCATGAAGTACTTGGGTGAACTGCCGCGCCAGCCGTAGATCGACTGCCAGTCATCACCCACGCACAGCAACGACGAGCGTTGCGCCCCGCGCCCTACGTGCATCGCCGGGCCACGGCTGCGAATCTCGCGCAGGCTGGCGCGGATCCACGAGACGATCTGCGGCGATACGTCCTGGAACTCGTCGATCATCAGGTGCGACATCGGCCGTAGCAGTGAATCGCTGAGCAGCTTGAGGTTCTCCGGGGTGTTCTCACCGAACAGCGAAAACATGCGGTTATAGGTCATGATCGGCGGCGATTGATCGAGCAAATGATCTTCCAGCGCCTTCCAGAAAATGCTCAAGGCTTCAAAGTAGCCCCGGTCCGGGTCGTCCTTGGCGAAGCTCATTTGGCCCACAGCCGTTGGCACATCCAACCCGAGATTCTCGATAAACCCGGCCGCCATCACGAAACTGTCCAACAGCGGCGCCGAGGCCAGCTCGCCCTTGACCTTGTAATCAAATCCAGGCCCGGCGCTGGCATCGCCCGCCAGGCTGCTTAAAAGGCGCTTTGATGATTCGTAGTTATCGATCCATATCAATGGCTTGCGACAGAAAGCTTGAAACAAGGTGCGCTTTACCGCCCACTCAGCGCGCACTGAAAGCTTTGAATTTGGCCGGCTGATCTGAGCGTTTTCCCGCGGATCAAAACCCAGTACTACCCAGGCATCCAGTTCCGGGATGTAGCCGTGGCAGTGGAATAGCGCACCATTGATTTCGAAAGTCTGGCGACTGGGCTCTATGCCTTTGATCGGCCAGGCGCCGGCGCGAAACCACAGGTCCTCGATCACGTCACAAAGTTCTTCATCGCGCTTGGCTGCCAACTCGGTGACGGCGATGCGTTTCTGCACGTCGGGGTGGTCGCGCTCCAGTTCCTTGAGTTGCAGGCCATGACGGGCCAGTGGTGCGATCAGCTCGCGAAAGCGCGCATGGCGGCCATGCAGCCGGTGATAACAAGTGTTCATCTGTTGGCGCTGGGCGTCGCTGATACGCAGGTCGAAGGGGTTGCTGTCGGCATCGTCGAAACCGCTGCTGAGGTTTTCAAACGCTTGCAGCCGCTCGAAGCCCGGCAGGCTGCGCACCATCGGCAGAATGCGCGAATGAAAGGTACGCACCACGGCCTGGGCTTCTTTGAAACCAAGGGGCTGGCCCCACAGGCCGAGAATTTCCATGAGCTTATTGATGAAGTCTTTGCGCGATTCGCGGGTGAAGGTCACCACGGTCATCGAACTCAGCTCAAAGCCCAGATAGTGGTTAAGCAAGAGGATGCGCAGCACCAGCGAGGTGGACTTACCCGCCCCGGCACCGGCAATCACTGAGGTCGAGGGGGTGTCACTGAAGATCATCTTCCATTGCGCGGCACTGGGCTGGGCGTGGGCCGGTAGCAGACGTGCTACGTCAGCCTTCATGCGCTTCTTCACGTCGGCCGTGAGTGGCAAGCGCCAATCGTCGAACAAGCTGTCATCCACCCCCGGTGCGCGGTGCTCGTCGGGGCGAAAGTCGCGGATCAGCAACACCTGCCGACCTTCCTCGAGGCCGTCGGCCTTGCCTTCGCGATAGCCATATTCCACGCCGGCTTCGTGCCCGCTGCGAAAGCCGTCCGCCTGGCCGTGCAGCCAGGAAAACCGATGCTGGGCACGCAAACGCGTCAGGCCATGGCCAAACAAACGGGCGGCGAGCCGTTTCAGCAGGGGCATTTCTGCCAGGGGACGCAGTTCGGGGGGCAGATCGGGGGTTTGTTGCGGCACGCGGACTCCAGCGATGAGGTTGGTTCTGGCGAAGGTGCCATGGTCGCCGGAATCGGCGCGCAGTTCCAGCCAATTGCTTTGTTGTCATGCAGTTAGGCGATGAAGTAAAAGTCAAAACGCCAGCAATCAATCGAATAAACAGATTGGAATCCGGCATTTTTTACGCTTTTTATCGATCATGTACTGCTGGATGATAGCCACCATCCACAGGAGACCCATCATGCTTGAACTTCGACCTTTCACTACCCTGGGCGGCGCCCATCATGGCTGGCTCGACGCCCATCATCACTTTTCCTTCGCCGAGTACCACGACCCCAAGCGCATGCACTGGGGCAACCTGCGGGTGTGGAACGACGACATCATTGCGCCCGGCACGGGCTTCCCGCAGCACCCGCATCGCGACATGGAAATCATCACCTATGTGCGTGAAGGTGCCATCAGCCATGCCGACAACCTTGGCAATAAAGGCCGCACCGAAGCGGGCGACGTACAGGTCATGAGTGCCGGCACCGGGATTGCCCACAGCGAATACAACCTGGAAGCCATGCCCGCCAAGATTTTCCAGATCTGGATCATCCCGAATGAAGCCGGGCTGCCGCCATCATGGGGTGCCAAGCCGTTTCCCAAGGGCAATCGCGAGGGTTTTGTGACCCTGGCCAGCGGCAAGGCCGGTGACACTGAAAGCTTGCGCATTCGGGCGGACGCACGCCTGGTAGCGGCTAACCTGAAAGCTGGGGAAAGCGCCGAATATCGGCTGGACAGCGGGCGTCGGGCGTATCTGGTGCCGGCGACGGGGGTGATTGAAGTCAATGGCCTGCGTGCGCAAGCGCGAGATGGGGTGGCGGTTGAAGATGAGCAGGTGTTGCGGGTAACCGCGGTTGAAGACAGTGAAATCGTCCTGGTAGACCTGGCCTGACCTACAGACTGAACCCAATCAACTGTGGGAGCTGGCTTGCCTGCGATGCGCACAACTCGGTACATCAGGTACACAGAGTTGATGCAGTCGCAGGCAAGCCAGCTCCCACATTGCGTCAGTTAGAACTGATGGCGCCGTCTACCAGCACCTGCGCCTCTTCCACCAACTGCTTGAGGTGGTCTTCACCCACAAAGCTTTCAGCGTAGATCTTGTAGATGTCCTCGGTGCCCGATGGCCGTGCGGCGAACCAGCCGTTTTTGGTCATCACTTTCAAGCCGCCGATTGCCTGGTTATTACCCGGCGCGTGGCTGAGGATCTGCTCGATGCTCTCCCCGGCCAGTTGCGTGGAGGTGACCTGCGCAGGCGACAGCTTGCCCAGCAACGCTTTCTGCGCCGGGGTCGCCTTGGCGTCGACACGAATCGCGAACGGCTCGCCCAGCGCGTCAGTCAGGCCACGGTAGATCTGGCTGGGGTCCTGGCCTTTGCGCGAGGTCATTTCGGCGGCCAGCAAGGCCGGGATCAGGCCATCTTTATCGGTGCTCCACACCGTGCCGTCCTTGCGCAGGAACGACGCGCCGGCGCTTTCTTCGCCGCCAAAGCCCAGTGAGCCTTCGAACAGGCCATCGGCAAACCACTTGAAGCCCACTGGCACCTCAAACAGGCGACGGCCGATACGCGCTGCAACACGATCAATCAAGCCACTGCTGACCACGGTCTTGCCCACCGCAGCATCGGCGCGCCACTGCGCACGGTTCTGGAACAGGTAATCAATCGACACGGCGAGGTAGTTGTTCGGTGCCAGCAGGCCACCCGATGGCGTAACGATGCCGTGGCGGTCGTGGTCCGGGTCACAGGCGAAGGCGACGTCGAAACGGTCCTTGAGGCCGATCAAGCCTTGCATCGCATAGCTGGAGGACGGGTCCATGCGGATCTGGCCGTCCCAGTCGACGCTCATGAAGCGGAAAGTCGAGTCGACCTCGGTGTTCACCACGTCCAGGTTCAAACGGTAGTGCTCGGCAATCGCCGACCAGTAGCGCACCCCTGCTCCGCCCAACGGATCCACGCCCAGGCGCAGGTCGGCGCTGCGGATGGCGTCCATATCGATCACATTGACCAGGTCGTCCACATAGCTGTTGAGGTAGTCATGGCGATGGGTGGTGTCGGCCTTGAGTGCCTGGGCGTGGGTAATGCGTTTAACCCCGGCCAGTTTGTTGGCCAGCAGTTCATTGGCCTTGGCTTCGATCCACTTGGTAACGTGGGTATCGGCCGGGCCGCCATTGGGCGGGTTGTACTTGTAACCGCCACTTTGTGGCGGGTTGTGCGACGGCGTAATCACGATGCCGTCTGCCAGGCCGCTGGTACGGCCACGGTTGTAGCAAATGATGGCGTGGGAGATGGCCGGGGTCGGCGTGTATTCATCACCTTCAGCCAGCATCACGTGCACGCCGTTGGCGGCCAGCACTTCCAGGGCACTCGCGCCCGCTGGAGTCGACAGTGCGTGGGTGTCCAGGCCGACGAACAAGGGACCATTGATGCCCTGGGCTTCACGGTACAGGCAAATAGCCTGGCTGATAGCAAGTACGTGCCATTCGTTGAAACTCAGCTCGAACGAGCTGCCACGGTGCCCGGAAGTACCAAAGGCCACGCGCTGGGTGGAGATCGCTGCATCAGGCTGGCCGGTGTAATAGGCCGTGACCAGTCGCGGGATATCCACCAGCAACTGAGCTGGCGCCGGCTTGCCCGCAAAAGGACTGATTGTCATGCATAAACCTCGAGAAAGAAGGATTCGGAAAAAATGACAGTTTACTGAGAGTTGGACTACTGCGCGACGGTATTGATCCTACAAGACACAGAGAAATTTCATGCATCTAGCTGATCTGTGCATCACGCAACGCCTCGCCCACCAAGGCCAGGGCAATGTCCAGGTTGGGCTGCCCATGGAAGGTGCTGCTCAACCGCAGATGCTGGTGATGCAGGCCGCACAGGCTGAACAACTCACCGGGCGCCACGACTACCTGACGGGCCAGCAAGGCGTGGAAAGCCTTGCGCATGTCCACCGCCCGGGAGGCGCCCAACCAAAAGGTGGCCCCGCCCGCCGGCATTCGGTAAGTCACTTGATCACCCAGGTGCCGACCCACAAGTTCGCCCATTTCGCGCGCCTGCTCACGCAGCAGAAGGCGTAAGTGGTGCAAGTGCTGGTCGATCTTGCCGCTGTGGTACAGGCGCGCAATCGCGCGCTGGCGAATTGAGGATAGCCGGAACGAGCGCAGCAAGAACTGGCGCTGCAACTCACCGCTTAAGTGCCGCGACAATGCGTAGCCAAACGGCGCCTCTGGCCCGAGTATTTTCTCGAAAGAGGCAAACACCACCAACCGCTCAGGGTTGACCAGATCGCGCAGGGCAACCGGTGCCGGCTTGAATCCCAGTTCGCCGCAGGTATCGTTTTCCAATAGCCAGCAATCGTACCGATCGAGCAGTTGCGCCACCTCGAGGCGGTCTTGGGGCTGCAAGGCAAAGGCTGACGGCAAGCTGATCGACGATGACAGCACGACCAATTGCACTGATTCTTGACGCAGCATCCCTTCAAGCAATGCCAGCTCCAGGTGGCCATCCTCGCCCCAGGGCAGTTCAAGGACACGTACCCCGGCATCCTGCAGCAGCCGCAGGATCGACCACTCGCAGGGTGACTCGACCACCACCGAGGCACCGCGCAAGCCCAATACCTCGATAAGGATGTCGAGCACACCGCGCAAGTCCGCGCCGATGTACACGTCATCAGCATGCCAGCAACGGGTGGGTGATGAGGTGTAGCGAGCCGCCAGTGCGGCTCTTAGTTCCCACACCCCGCAGGGCTGTGACCAAGGCTGCAGATGCCCAGGATACTGGCGCACCAACTCGCGCTCCAGGCGCAGCAAGGTGCCGTCCAATGATGCCAGCAAGGCCGGTTCATCGCCGCTGAGCACTGTCATGCCCGGGCGCCGGGACGCCACATAGAGACGCTCGAGCAGATCCCCGCTGGGACACGCCACGGGTCCACCGGCGAGCGGCCAGGCGTAGTACCCCGACTTGGCCACCGAATACACCCTGCCCTCCTTTTCCAGCAACGAATACGCATATTGAATGGTGGAGATCGACACGTTGAGTCGCTGGGATAACTGGCGCAATGACGGCAGCTTTACGCGCGTATCCGTGCTCACCTCGTTAATCAGGCTGATCATGTAGCGGTAGACCGCCTGATAAGCAAAGTCAGCCTGCCGTGCGCCCCGCAGCGTCATCGCCCAGACAGCTGAAAGGCCATGCCATCACGGGCTTGAGACCTTTGCACAGGCGCGCTGCGGGCACCGCCGAGGGCCAGGTTCATCGGCCGCTTGCGGTACAGATGCTGGAGCAAAGGCAACGGCAACCCACTGGCATCGGCGACCCATTGCTGCAGCATCTCGGCTGCCGGTTTACCCTGCAAAACCTTGTGCAGCTCGGGCAACGCCACCAGCATGCCAGGGTGGCACTGACGCAAATAGCCTTCCAGCCGTTCGCCATGATGAATGAAAGGCGAAAACAGCAGGCAGACCAACTGGTTCTCGTCCAGACCGAAAAATTGTTGGGCAAGGTTGCTCGACAACGCACGCTCCCCGCGATTGGCGACCTGGTTCACCAGCTCTTCGGGCACCTGCCGACGCCGCAGGTAATTGCGCGCCTGCCCGAGGAACTCCTCCACGCCCTCCTCGTAATGCAACTCGCGCAGGCATTCGGCCTGCAGGCCGCGCAGGTGCGCCATCAACGGTGGGTTGGCAAAGCTTGGGTGGCTAAAGTGAAAGCCCAACGGATCTGGCGTGTAAGCCATGAAGTCGATGAGCAACGGCGCAGTCGCGCGGTCGATGCCTTCGAGCAAGTCGGCAATGCCGATATAGGCCAGGTGGCGATACCCGCCTGGGCTGACGTCAGCTTTGGGCACATAGTGCTCGCCGTACAGGTCACGGTAGAAGTCGCCGCTCCACTCATCCATGCGCGTGAACAACCCGCCAAGCGACGTCGGTATCCCCTTGGCGGCCTTGACGCTTTTGGCCTGGGCGGCTTTTTTCAGCCACGCCAGCAGTTGGCTCTGTTTGCGCGCGGAATCGCCGCTGACCAGCGCGTGCACGCCACCGTTCCAGGCGGTGACACGCTGATAAAAGTCCCCCAGTGCCAGGTAGGCATCGTTACACAGCGTGGCGCGAACATCGCCGGAGGTCAGGTGCCCCACCATCAACATGTTGCGCTGGTGAGCTTCACAGCCACGGCTGGAGGCCGGACGCTGATGGTTGAAGGGCAACACCTGTTCGTTTTCGACCATCAACAACTCGACCCGCTCGTCATCATGGAAAAACAGCCGGCTATAACCGCGATGAATCGCGTCGAGGGTTTCTTGCGTCATACCCGCGTGGCGTAACGTTGCCACCCGTAACTGGAAGGTCCTGGGCGCACGTGCGGCAATACTCAACTGTGCGGCACGCAGTAGCGCCAAGGTGTAGCTGCTGACTTCGCCACCGCCATGGGCCACCAGCACTTTGTAATCGCCTACTTGTTCCATGCCGCCGGCGGCCACGACAATACGCTGAATCAACAATTGCAGTGCGGTGCGCTCCGCGCGTGTGAAATACCCAACCAAGCGTTGTTGAACTTGCTGGTAAACATAATTCATGGCCTGCTCGTGAATAGCGCTCATAGTTCTACTACCTGAGTTGAAATATCAGTTCAAAACAACTACCGAGCGTAGTTGTCCGATCTATTGCATGTGTAAGAACGTTGCCTGCGGCGCAGTGTGTGCGACAGATAAACACTAGCACCCGGTAACAAATCGATAAGGACCGCGCACGGGCTCCTTGCACGACAGCGCAGGAGTCGAATGGCCGTACCACAAGCATCCCAGCGATTTGCGGCAGCGCTCCTAGGAATATTCAGACAAGCTCCTACAGCTCTTTAACCTCGAATTTAAAGATCCATCTGACAAATAAAACTTGTCAATTTTCAATCTCCGGTCATGCATCGATCGGAACCAGTCCTTGGCGTGCCGATCACCTCGCGTCCTGATAGCAATGGCGTAACGCGTAGTTGCAGGAAGTACCTGCTGACGAATCAGACAATCATTCATTACTCAGTCCTTGAGTTGAAAGTGAAGTACCAATTATCAGGGCTGAAATAATGATTAACAGATACAGAAGCTGGCCGAAAACCAGTTCAGATAGTTGCCGGGCCAAATACGCAGGGCGCAGACACAACAACGCCGCGCTGAATTTCAGGGCGGCGGCGGGAAAAAGGGCATCGTTTGCGGGACCGGACGGCCGTTGCGCGTTTCAGACAACGCGCGGATTCAACCCTTTCAAATGGCGCATTTGCCCCATGCGCCGAGGGTTTGTAAAACTCATTTACGAATCTTCCTACACCTCAAACAGCCTCAACCTGCAACGCAACGCGCTCGCGGCACGGGCATTCGTCCATGTAACGGTGTGCTTCTACAAACTGGTTGAACGCAAACACGGTGGTTTTCAGCGGCACCAGCACGCGATCGGCCGTCAGTTGGTTGATGTCACGCAAGGCGCGTTGCAAGGCAACGTGGTCCTGAATGATGCCCAACTCCGGCTTACCGGTGAAGTTACCGATACAGTGCACAAAGAACTGGATGTTCTTCTGGAACGCTGCACAGGCCGGGAATGGCGTCTGATTGCCGCCTTGCAAACCGTAGAGCACCAGGCTGCCACGGGGCGCCAGCACATCACCGAGCAATGACATCTGCGGGCCGCCCAAGCCATCGAACACCACATCCACGCCGCGGTTATCGGTGAACTTGTTGATTTGCATCAGCAGGTCCTGCTCTTCGGTGACAATGACCTTCTCGGCCCCCAGCGACAGCAGGTATTCACGCTCGGCGCTGTCCTTGGTGGCGGCGATCACGCGCACGCCCAGCGCCTTGCCCAGTTGTACGAACGAAGGGCCGGCACAGTGGCTGGCGTCAGTCACCAGGGCAAATTGGCCGGGTTTGACCCGCGCCAGGTCCATATAGGCAAAGTAGGCGATCAACAGCGGCGTGTAATGCACGCTGGCTTCAATCGGGCTCAGCACATCCGGATAACGGGTCAGCGCCGAGCGCGGCAATACGATTTGCTCGCCATATACCGGGTAATCATTGGGGCTTTCGGCCGGAAAACTGGCCACCTTATCGCCTACCGCCAAGTCATCCACGCCCTCACCGAGGGCCACCACCACACCGGCCATCTCATGGCCAAGGCCGGACGGCAAGCGTGCATGGGAGGACGCCAGGTTCTGGCGCCACAGAATGTCATACCAGCTGATGCCAATCGCTTCGACACGCACCTGCACTTCGCCCGGTGCGGGCTGCGCGGCTGCATGCTCTTCGCATTTGAGCACCTCGGCCGGACCAAACTTGTGAAAACGGATCGTGCGGGACATCGCAAACCTCGTCAAAGTAACCTCTAATGCCATGAACTCTATCTGGGCTTTCCAGGTAAGGCCACCGGTCGCCATTAATAGTCGACATGTCTGTCATTGATTCCGCAACTGAGGCATTTGCCTCAAGTATCGTAGGAAAACTCAATTATCCGGTGCAGAGTACCAGCCTTTCCCCGTAAGATTCATGCCGGTCATTGTTTACATGTGGCCGCTCACGTCAAGTTAGCTGACTCTTCCAGGACACAAGATGAACCGTAACGACCTGCGTCGTGTCGACCTTAACCTCTTGATCGTATTCGAAACCTTGATGCATGAGCGCAGTGTGACCCGCGCTGCCGAGAAATTGTTCCTTGGCCAGCCGGCCATCAGCGCGGCGTTGTCGCGTCTGCGTGGGCTGTTCGATGACCCGCTGTTTGTACGTACCGGGCGCAGCATGGAGCCGACGGCACGTGCCGTGGAAATCTTCGCCCTGCTCTCCCCGGCCCTGGACTCGATCTCCACCGCGGTGAGCCGCGCCGCCGAGTTCGACCCGGCCACCAGCACCGCCGTGTTCCGTATCGGCCTGTCCGACGACGTTGAATTCGCCTTGCTGCCGCAACTGCTCAAACGCCTGCGCGCCGAGGCGCCAGGCATCGTGCTGGTGGTGCGCCGCGTCAACTACATCCTGATGCCGGGCCTGCTGGCCTCCGGCGAAATTTCCATCGGCGTCAGCTACACCGCCGACCTGCCGGCCAACGCCAAGCGCAAAGTGCTGCGCCGCAGCCTGCCAAAACTGCTGCGCGCCGACAGCGTGCCCGGCTCCCTGAGCCTCGACGACTTCTGCGCCCGCCCTCACGCCCTCGTGTCCTTCGCAGGCGACCTGAGCGGGTTTATTGATGAAGAGCTGGAAAAACTCGATCGCAAACGCCACGTGGTATTGGCCGTGCCGCAATTCAACGGGCTGGGCACACTGCTGGCCGGCACCGACATCCTCGCCACCGTGCCGGATTACGCCGCCGAAGCACTGACCTCCGCGGGCGGTTTGCGCGCCGAAGACCCACCGTTGCCGGTGCGCACGTTTGAGCTGCACATGGCGTGGCGTGGGTCGCAGGATAATGATCCGGGGGAGCGGTGGTTGAGGTCGCGGATTCAGATGTTCTTTGGCGACCCTGAGAGTCTCTAGGCGTCTTCTGGAGGGCTCGAATGCAACTGCCAGAGCAACGCCGCCGGTTTGGCCGTCACAGCGCCGGGGCAACGGGCAAGGCAATACGGGTGCGCCGCTCATTCAGGGCAAATACCGTCATCGCCAGCGCCGCAATCGCGCCGGGGATGGCAAAGACCATGAAATTCAGTTGCAGAGGCAGTTCGATCGCCATCAGCGCGCCGCCCAACAGCGGGCCGACTATCGCGCCATTGCGACCGATGCCGGACGCCCAGCCCAGGCCTGTGGCGCGAATCGACAAGCCGTAAAGCTGCGCAGCCCCCGCGTATAGCAGGATCTGCGTACCAATGGTGGTGGCACCCGCGACGAAGATCAGCAGGTACAGGACCGGCATCGGGCTGTTGATGCCCAGCAGGCTGATCGAGACCATGGCGGCGGCGAAGAAGCAGATCACGACTTTCACCAGGTTCAGGCGGTCGCCCAAACGGCCGCCGAGCAGCGCCCCGGCCATGCCGCCCAGGTTCAGCGCGATCAGGAACGACAGGCTCGACCCCAGGCTGTAACCGGCGCCGGCCATCAGCTTGGGCAGCCACGAACTCAATGCATAGACCATCAGCAGGCAGCAGAAAAACGCGACCCAGATCATCGCCGTACGTACCGCCAGGCCATGGCGGAACAGCTCTACCACCGAGGCGCCTTTACCTTGGCTGCCGGCGATCACCAGCGCATCGTCGACCTCGATCCTGGTGCCTGGCGACAACCGATTAAGCAGCGCGCGAGCCTTGTCTTGTTGGCCCTGGCGGATCAGGAAGCCGATGGATTCTGGCAGCCAGTACACAATCAGTGGCAACAGCAGCAGCGGAATCACCGCCACAAAAAACATCGACTGCCAACCATAGGCCGGCAGCATGAAAATCCCGACGCTGGCGGCGAGCATGCCGCCCAGGGAATAGCCGCTGAACATGAAGGCCATCAAGGTGCTGCGCAATTTCTTCGGCGCGTATTCGTTGATCAGCGCCGCCGCGTTGGGCATCAACCCGCCGCAGCCGAGCCCGGCGATAAAACGGCAGATACCGAACTCGGTTGGGCTGCTGGCAAAGCCATTGATCACGGTGGCCAGACTGAACAGGGTGAAACAGAACACGATGCCTTTCTTGCGCCCGAAACGGTCCGCCAGGGTGCCGAAAATCAACGCGCCGAACATCATGCCGAACAGCGCATAGCTGCCCAGGGCGCCAGCCTGCAACGGCGTCAGCCCCCACTCGCGCATGATTGACGGCAGGACCACGCCGTAGATAAACAAGTCATAGCCGTCAAAGATCAATAGCAAGGCACACAGGCTCACGATCAACCAGTGGAAGCGGTTGAACGGGGCATTATCGATAATCGAATGGACATCATGGCTACGCATGGCAGTGCTCTCTTTATTGTTGTTGTGAGTCAGTGTCAGCTGATGGAAAAAGCCTTAGCCGAGGTCGCCGCCGCCCACCGGCAAGGTCACGCCGGTGATGTAGGAGGCCTCGTCGCAGGCCAGGAACAGAATCGCGCCAGCTTGTTCGTCGATGCTGCCGTAGCGTTTCATCGGGCTGCTGTCGAGGGTCTGGTCGACGATCTGCTGGTACCACACACGCTCCTGCTCGCTCTGCGGCTGGGTGTTGCGCGGAATGCGCCGTGGTGGCGCCTCGGTGCCGCCGGGCGCGGTGGCGTTGACCCGAATCCCGCTGCCGGCAGTCTCCAGGGCCAGGCAGGCCGTCAAGGCATTCACGCCGCCCTTGGCCGCGCCATACGGCACGCGATTGACCCCACGCGTCGCCACGGAAGACACGTTGACGATGGCGCCCGCGCCCTGCTCCAGCATGTAGGGCAGCACGCAATGGCAGCACCACAACGTAGGGAACAGCGAGCGGCGCACTTCGGCCTCGATTTCAGCCTCGGCGTAATGCTCGAAGGGCTTGGCCCAAATGGTCCCGCCGACGTTGTTGACCAGCACGTCGATGCGCCCGAAACGCGCCGTGGCGGCGGCCATCACCCGCGCGCACTCGCTGTAGTGTTCCAGGTCGGCGGTCAGCAGCAGCGCTCGCTCATGCTGCAATTCATGCACCAGCTCGGAGCGATCCACCGCGACCAGCCAGGCGCCCTCCTCCAGCAAGCGCTCGGCGACACGCCGGCCGATCCCTTGGGCAGCGCCGGTGACCAGCGCGACCTTGTTGTTAAACCGTTGAGTCATGCGGCAGTCCTCAGGCGGCATCGCACGTGGCGACGGCGTTAGCGGTGAATTTCTCGTAATGGAAGCTGGCCGGGGTCACGCCCTGCTGCTTGAAGTGCTCGCGCACCGCATCGACCATCGGCGGCGGGCCGCACAGGTACACGTCGACATCGCCGCCATTGAGGGCTTCGTCGGCCATGTGCTGGGTCACATAGCCCTGGCGCGGGTGAGTGGTGTGCGGATCAGCCACGCAGGTCACCAGGTTGAAGTCGGGCAAACGCGCGGTAAAAGCCTGCAACGCCTCGACCATCACTAGGTCCTGATCGCGCGTTACGCCGTAGATCAACCGGATTGGGCGGGTTTCCTGGCGCTGCGCGAGCACTTCAAGCATCGAGAGGAACGGCGCCAGGCCGGTACCACCGGCCAGTAACAGCAGCGGCCGCGCCACCTCACGCAGGTAGAAACTCCCCAGCGGGCCGGTAATCGCCACGCGGTCGCCGGGCTGGGCGTGCTCCAGCCAGCTGCTCATCAACCCGCCGGGCACGTGCTTGATCAGGAAGCTGGCGTGCGTGTCGCCCGGGCGACTGCTGAAGGAGTAAGCGCGTGTCTGCCCACTGTCGGGCACGCTGATATTCACGTACTGGCCGGGCAGGAATACTGGCGCCTGGTCCAGCTCGAAACTCACCTGCAGCGCGGCATCGGCATGTCGGGTGATGCCGGCCAGCGTCGCGGCAAACTGCGTGGTGCCGGTCTTGCAGGCGCTGGACGGCACCGGCACGGCGATCACGCAGTCGGACTGCGGCACCATCTGGCAGGTCAGTACCTGGCGCGCCTGCGCTTCGTCGGCGCTCAGCGCGTCGTCGATATAGTCGTCGCCCAAGTCGTAGGCGCCGGTTTCACAGCGGCATTTGCAGGTGCCGCACACACCGTCCGAGCAGTCCATGGGCAGGTTGATGCGTTGGCGGAAGGCGGCATCGAGCACCTTTTCCCCCACCTTGCAGTCGATGAAGCGGGTCACCCCATCTTCGAAGTTCAGAGCAATGGCATACGTCATGGCGGTGTCCTCAGATATGGTAGATGTCGATGACCTGGTGGATGTAGTCGTTTTTCAGCACCACCTTCTTGCGCGTGATCAGCGGCTGCTCGGCACGGATGTCGAGGCGATAGAAGGAAGTACCGAAATAACTGTCGGTGGTTTTGTAGCGGTGGCTGAGGGTGTGCCAGTTGAAACGCAGGTCCACCTGCGAGCCATCGTCGGCCAGCACTTCGAGGTTGCACAGCATGTGCACGGTGCGTGGCTCGGGCGTGCTGGCGCTGGAGCGCTCGGTCTTGATGCGGAAGATGCGGTCTTCCAGGCCGTCACGGCTGGGGTAGTAGATCAGCGAGATTTCGCGCTGCGGGTCTTCGGTGAGGGTGTCGTGATCGTCCCAGGCGGGCATCCAGAACTCGGCCTTGGGCGAATAGCAGGCCAGCCAGTCATCCCATTGGCGGTCGTCGAGCAGGCGCGCTTCACGGTAGAGAAAGTCCAGCAGGTGCTCACGGGCAAGGCTCATGGCTGCACCTCGCGGTCGCTGGCAATCAGCCCTTGCTGTTCGCGCTCTATCGCACGCTGCAGGCTTTGGGCCCAGTACGCATGCTGGCGCACAAACAAGCCCTCGTCCTCGGTCTTGACCCCGCTGAGCTGCGGTTGCATGCCCATGGCCAAGGCATTCTCATCAGCCCCTTCCACCCACTGTTTGGCGCCACGGCTGAGGTCATTCCACAGGGTGCTCGCGCCCTGGTAACCGGTCTGGCAGGCGCGGAACTCCTCGAGGTCATCCGGGGTGCCCATGCCGCTGACGTTGAAGAAGTCTTCGTACTGGCGAATCCGCGTGGCGCGCTCCTGGGCGCTTTCGCCGATGGGCGCCATGCAATAGATGGTCACTTCGGTTTTATCCACGGCGAGGGGGCGCACCACGCGGATCTGGGTCGAGAACTGGTCCATCAGGTACACATTGGGGTAGAGGCAGAGGTTGCGGGTCTGGTCGACGATAAAGTCGGCGCGCGCCTGGCCCAGGCGTTCGGCCAAGGCCTGGCGATGCGCGTGCACCGGACGCACTTCTGGGTTGAGCAGGCGCGTCCACAGCAGGATATGCCCGTGGTCGAAGGCGTAGACGCCGCCCAGGCTTTTCGACCAGCCATTGGCGTCGACGGTGCGCGTGCCTTCGGCCTCGTAGTTGCGCCGGCCCATGGTCGCCGAGTAGTTCCAGTGCACGGAGCTGACGTGATAACCGTCGGCGCCGTTTTCGATTTGCAGCTTCCAGTTGCCGTCATAGACATAGGATGAGCTGCCGCGCAGCACCTCCAGGCCCAAAGGCGCCTGGTCGACCATCTGGTCGATGATCACGCGGGTTTCGCCCAGGTAATCGCGCAGTTCCGGCACCGCATCGCTGAGGCTGCCGAACAGGAAACCGCGATAGCTTTCAAAGCGCGCCAGGCGCTTGAGGTCATGGGAGCCGTCGCAGTCGAAGCTGTCCGGGTAGGCGCCGGTCTTGGCGTCCTTGACCTTGAGCAGCTTGCCGGCGTTGCTGAACGTCCAGCCATGGAAGGGGCAAGTGAATGAGCCCTTGTTGCCTTGTTTGCGCCGGCACAGCATGGCGCCGCGATGCGCGCAGGCGTTGACCAGGCCATGCAGCGCGGCGTGTTTGTCACGGGTAATGACCACCGGCTGGCGGCCGATCCAGGTGGTGAAGTAATCGTTGATCTCGGGCACCTGGCTTTCATGGGCCAGGTAGATCCAGCCGCCTTCGAAGATGTGTTTCATCTCCAGGGCAAACAGGTCGGGGTCGGTAAAGATGTCGCGGCGGCAGCGGAACACTCCGGTGGCGGGGTCTTCCTGTACGGACTCGCGCAATTGGCCGGCGAGTCGGTCGAGTGTACTGATCATGGGGCGGGCCCTCCGTTGTTCTTGTATCAGGCGCCCTCACCGTACGTGTTCGCCCTGCGCGTCAATATCCGCTGCCTGCACATCGTTATCCGCCAGGCGCACGTCGCTTAACGATGGCGTTTGAAGGTCTGCGACGGCAGTTCGCCGAAGCATTTGCGATAGGCCTCGGCAAACCGCCCCAGGTGCATGAAGCCATGGTCCAAAGCCACCTCGGTCACGCTGCGCGTGCTGCGTAGTTGCAAGCGTGCGTGCACGCGTTCGAGCTTGCAGCGGCGTACATAGTCGCGCGGCGACAGCCCCACCTGGCGCGCAAACAGGCTGTACAGCGAACGTTCGCTGACGTTGGCCACCGCCATCAACTGGTCGACGCTGATGTGATCGCCCAGGTGCTGCTGGATAAATTCGCGCACCGCTTCAAACCCACCGCCGTGGGCCGCCTGGGGGATCACCCGCAACACATTGCTGCCCAGCAATGCCAGCAGCTTGTTGGCCACGATGCGTTCATACAGACCCTGCGTGTGGGGCTCGGCAGCGTTTTCCGCCTCATGGCAGATCAGCCCGAGCAACGGCAGGAAGCCGCCCATTTCACTGAGCGCGTGGCGGGCCGTCGCGAAGCGGATGCCCACCTGCGGCAGGCTCCAGTGCTGCTCCAGGCAGGCGTTTTCCAGCAGGCGCACCGGCAGTTTGATGATGAATTTCTCGCAGTCGGCAGAATAGGTCAGGTCTACCGGGTCGTCCGGGTTGATCAGCAGGATTTCCCCCGGCCCGAACACGTGATCCTCACCACGGGAGCTGGAGCGGCAATGCCCGCTCAACAGGATCTGCAGGTGATAGATGGTCTCCAGCGCCACCGATGTGACCCGTACCGGAGCGCCGTAGCTGATGCGGCACAGGTCCAGGCTGGCAAAGGTGCGATGGCTGATACTCGCCCGTGGCCGGCCCTTGGGAGGCAGGCGAATGCAGTGGCTGCCCACATGCTGGTTGACGTAGTCCGACACCGCGTAGGCATCGGCACCCCGGAAAATCTGGCTGCGCTCACTCAATAGCACGGTCATGGTTGCGACTCTTTTATAGTTATTGGGCTCAGGCTGACGCGTGGGTACGGGGGCGTCCAATATGGAAAAAGTCTGAAGGGATACCCTGGAGGTATTGTCGGGCGTTCTGCGCCAGGGTTTCAGCGGTGCGCCGGGGCGCGCAGGGCTTGGGGTGAGCATGGCGTGCTAAAACTTTGAAACAATACGCTTGGCCGGATTGGACGGCCGCTCGGATACCTAGCGATACCCCCGCGCCTGAACATCGAACAACTCGGCATAGCGCCCACCCGCCGCCATCAATTGGTGATGGCTACCCTCCTCGAGGATTCGCCCGCCGTCCAGCACGATGATGTGGTCGGCATTGCGCACGCTGGAGAAGCGATGGGAAATCAACAACGTCATGCGGCCCTTGGCGTGTTCGCGAAAGTGCTCGAACACCGCCGCCTCGGCGCCGGCGTCCAGCGCGGCCGTCGGCTCGTCAAGAATCAGCAGGTCCGCCTCCTGGCGCATATACGCGCGTGACAAGGCGACTTTCTGCCATTGCCCACCCGACAACTCCTGGCCGCCAAGCCAGCGCCCTAACGGTGTGCCGTAGGTTCTGCTCAGGCGCTCGATGAATTCGGCGGCCACCCCTTGTGTGGCGGCCGTGCGCCAGCGCGCCTCGTCGTTCAGCGCATCGACGTCACCCACGCCAAGGTTCTCGCCGACGGTCATCTGGTAGCGGATGTAATCCTGGAAAATCACTCCGATGCGCTGGCGCAGTGTCTGTTCATCCCAGTCTTGCAAGTCGCTGCCATCCAGCAGAATGCGCCCCTCGTGCGGGGTATACAGGCGCGTGAGCAGTTTGATCAGGCTGGTTTTACCCGATCCATTCTCGCCCACCAGGGCCAGGCTTTGCCCCGGCGCCAAGTGCAGGTTGATGTCAGTCAATGCCGGCTGCTCAGCGCCGGGGTAACTGAACCCCACATGCTCGCAACGCAGACCGTCGCCGGGACGCGCGCCCTGGGTAAGCCGGCCACGCGGCACGACCACAGGGGTCAGCAGGTACTCATAAAGGTCTGACAGAAACAGGCTGTCGTCATACAGGCCGGCAATCGCGCTGAGGCTGGCGGTGATCGCGCTTTGCCCCTGCTTGAACAGCACGATGTACATGGTCATCTGGCCCAGGCTGGTCTGGCCGCGCACGGTGTCCAGCACCACCCAGGCGTAAGCCACATAAAACGCCGCGGTGCCCAGCAGGCCCAGGGCAAAGCCCCAGGCATCCCGGCGCACCGTCAACTGGCGGTCTTCGGTGTACAAGCGCCGGGCGTTGTCGCGGTAGCGCTTGAGGAACAGCGGCGCCAGGCCGAACAGTTTGACCTCTTTGGCGTGGGTTTCGTGGGACAGCAGCGATTCCAGGTAATTCTGCTGACGGGTCTCGGGCGCGCGCCGGTGGAACAGGCGAAACGCATTGCCCGAGAAATGCGTCTCGGCGAAGAACACCGGTAACGCGCCGACCACCAGAATCACCAGCGCCCACGGCGAAAAGTGCACCAACAGCACGGCAAAGCTGATCAGCGAGATCAGGTTCTGCACCAGCCCCAGGCCCTTGGTGACCAGGCTCAGCGGCCGTGTCGACGCGCCCTGGCGCACGCGCACCAGCTTGTCGTGGAACTCGGCGTCTTCAAATTGCAGGAGTGAGAGGGTCTGGGCTTTCTCCAGAATCATCAGGTTGACCTTCACCCCCAACTGCACCCGCAGCAACGATTGCTGCATGGACAACGCACGCTGGGCGGCGGCCAGCAGCGCCAACACGCCCGCCTCGGCCAGCACGTACTGCATCACCGGCCACACGGGCGCCTGGCTGCCGGCGGCATGAATCTGCATCGCGTGCACCACGCCATCGACAATGCGCTGGCCGATCCAGGCAGCCAGCGCAGGCAACAGACCGGCAACGATGGTGGCCAGCAGCAGGCCTATGAATAAGGGACGCGACGTGCCCCACACCAGCTTCAGTGCCCGGCGCGCCTGGATGGAAAACGCGCTCAATCGATTCAACAGCACCATGAATGGCATGGACTCCGTGTGGGGGGGCTGGGGTGAGACGGGTGGATTATGGCAGGCGATGGCGTTGCGCACATCCAACAGCGAGGCAACGGGGGCAAGTGGTGGAGCAAGGGGCACCGCGGCAGATTCTCGGCGCGCCGCAGCATGACCACCCCGCAATCACCCATGCGCAGCCCAGAACCTGCGACATTCAATCCTTGCTCAATTTGGGTATGGCCATACGGCTGCCCGCTTTGATTTCACGCAACGCCAAACTCGACTGAATAGACGCAATACCGACCTGGCGCCGCAGCACTTGCTCGATAAAGTCGCTGTAGCTATCAAGGTCCTCCGCCAACACTTGGAGCACGTAGTCGGCGTCTCCGGTGATCTTGTGGCAGGCCAATACCTCTGGCAATTGCGCAATCACTGCCTCAAAGGCGTCCGGAGCGTGGTCGGCATGCGTGGAAAAGCGAATGTGCACGAATGCCATGATATCCAGCCCCAGCATTCTTCGATCAAGCGTTGCCTGATAGCCCTTTATCACCCCCGCCTCCTCCATTCTCTTGCGCCGTCGCCAGCAAGGCGTAAGGCTCAATGAAAGCCGCTCACTGAGTTCGGCATTGGAAATGCTCGCGTCCTCCTGCAATAACTCAAGAATGGCCAGATCGGTCTCATCGAGGCTGATGCGCCTGGATATATTTTTCTTCATTACGCCATTCCTGAGTTAAATCGCCCGATAAATATACAAAATCACAAAAACAAAGCAAAGAAATCGCCTCCTGACCAGAACAGAATATTTGCACTGGCTCACATTAACGGATGCGCAGAATGTTTACAGTTTTCAGTGATTCCCACCGTCTGCACCATGGCACCGAGTTGAAGGATGGCGTGCTCAAGCCGTCGTTCGAGCAGCCCAGTCGGGCCGACACGGTTCACAACCGCGTCAAGCAAGTAGGCCTTGGCCGGATTGTCGAACCCCGCGTGTTCGACCGCTCGTGTTACGTCAACGCGCACAGCGAGCGCTACGTGAGCTTCCTGGAAAGCGCGTGGTCGCAATGGAGCGCCACAGGGCGCACCCATGATGCGCTGCCACTGGTGTGGCCTGTACGTGACCTGGCCAACGATCAGGTGCCGACGTTCATTGACGGCAAACTCGGTTTCTATGCGATGGATGCCGGCTCGCCGATCACTGCCACCACCTGGCAGGCGGTCAAGACCAGTGCCGATATCGCCCTGACGGGCCTGGCGCTTATCGATGAAGGCCATGACAGTGCCTTTGCCCTTTGTCGTCCGCCGGGCCATCACGCGGCGCGTGAATACATGGGGGGTTACTGCTATCTCAACAACGCGGCCATTGCTGCACAGCAGGCAATCACCCAGGGCGCCAAACGCGTCGCGGTACTCGACGTCGATTTTCATCACGGTAACGGCACCCAGAACATTTTTTACCCGCGCAATGACGTGATGTTCATATCGCTGCACGGCGAGCCGGCCGTGTCCTATCCCTACTATTCGGGGTTCAGCGATGAAGTCGGCGCAGGTGTTGGCGAAGGGTTCAACCTCAACTACCCGCTGCCGAAAAACACCGCCTGGGATACCTACCGCGACGCCCTGCTGCATGCCTGCAGGAAACTCCATCAATTCTCGCCGCAGGTATTGGTGATCTCACTGGGGGTCGACACCTTCAAGGACGACCCGATCAGTCACTTCCTGCTGGAAAGCGAGGATTTCATCGGGATCGGCGAGCTGATAGCGAGTGTGGGTTGCCCCACCCTGTTTGTGATGGAAGGCGGCTATATGGTCGATGAAATCGGAATCAACGCGGTGAACGTACTGCATGGCTTCGAGAGCAAGCGCGCTTGAGCATCCGCCCGAAGACGGCGTGATCAACCTGAACATATAAAAAACCTGTTCCAGAGGCTTGATCAGCAGCCGACCAAAGCCGCCCATCTGCGCACGGCCCGTTGACCTGCGAGTGACACCCCCAGGCGTGTGCAGGGGGGCCATCGCTGTCCAGATAAACCAACACCGTCACCCGCCATTGCATCCTGACAATGGCGCTGGCTATGCACTTTTCTGCCAAAACTCAAAAACATAAGATCAAGAGGTTTTGAAATGAAATCGAATGTATCAGAGCAGGTTGAGCAGCCTGCGCTGCAGCGCACGCTCAGCAATCGTCACATCCAGTTAATGGCAATGGGCGGAGCCATTGGTACAGGTTTGTTCATGGGCTCCGGAAAGATCATCGCCCTCTCCGGCACCTCGATCATCCTTATCTACATGATCATTGGCCTGTTCGTTTACTTCATCATGCGTGCCATGGGCGAAATGCTGCTTTCCAATTTGAATTTCAAGACCTTTGCGGATTTTGCCGGCGCCTACCTGGGGCCTCGCGCTGCATTTTTTCTCGGCTGGTCCTATTGGCTTAGCTGGAGCGTTGCGGTGATCGGCGATGCCGTCGTGGTCGGCGGTTTTTTCCAGTACTGGTTTCCCCATCTGCCTGCCTGGATACCGGCTATCGGGATGCTGGCGACACTGTTTGCCTTGAACGTGCTGACGGTCAGGCTTTTCGGTGAAGTCGAATTCTGGTTCGCGATCATTAAGATCATCGCCGTGGTGACACTTATTGGCGTCAGCATCGTGATGATTGCCAGCTCGTTCGTTTCGCCCAATGGCGTCACCGCGTCGCTGAGCCATCTGGTGGATAAGCAGGCTGCATTCCCTAATGGCTTGCTTGGTTTTTTTGCCGGCTTTCAGATGGCGATATTCTCATTTGCCGGCACCGAGTTGATCGGCACCGCTGCAGCAGAAACCCGCGCTCCGCAGAGGACGTTACCCAAGGCAATCAACTCGATTCCACTGCGAATCATCCTGTTCTACGTGTTGGCATTGGCCTGCATTATTGCCGTGACGTCCTGGCAACAGGTTTCACCGGTAAAAAGCCCTTTTGTCGAGCTTTTCCTCGTCGCAGGCTTTCCCGCAGCAGCCGGCATCGTTAACTTCGTGGTCCTGACATCCGCCGCGTCATCGGCCAACAGCGGCGTATTCTCCTCCAGCCGCATGCTGTTCGGGCTGGCGAATCAAGACAACGCTCCGGGTATTTTTCGGCGTCTATCGGGCAACAGCGTGCCTCTGTTGAGCCTGGCCTTCACGACACTGTTGATGCTGTCAGGTGTGCTCGTGCTGTTCATCGTTCCGCAAGTCATGACAGCTTTCACCATCGTGTCCACCGTGTCGGCGATCCTGGTGATCTTCACGTGGTCGACCATCCTCGCGTCTTACATTGCCTATCGCAAAAAACGTCCTGAGCTTCACGCCAAATCTGCTTACAAGATGCCAGGCGGCGTGCCAATGGCCTGGTTGTCACTGGCTTTTATGGGCTTCGTGCTCTGCCTGCTGGCATTGAGACCTGACACACGCGTGGCGTTGATGGTCATGCCGGGGTGGTTCATATGGCTGGCAATTGCCTATCAGCTGACACGTAGCAGGAAACCAAAAACCGCCGTTGAATCGGCAGGGCAATTCGGTTGAGTCAAAACGCGTATTTCAACCGGCAACGACCACGGCAGAGAACCCCACACGTGCACGCGTCAAAGGTTGATTAAAACAGAAGAAAATTGGACTCAAGGAAAACCTGATGACTACCGATCCAGGGCTGAGCTGCAGCCGGGCTAGCGGAGCCCGATCCCACGTGGCTCCGGGCAGGTAGAGGCAGTACTCACTGATCAGAGGCGAGTAGCCTTTTAACTTCGGCAATGATCAAGTCGATGTTGAATGGCTTCGCCAATACCGCATCAAACAGGTCCGATCTCTGCATACCGATGTGTGCCTGAGCACCGCTCATCAGGATGATCGGCAATTGATTAGCGCACGGGAGGGCTCGAACGGCTGTGGCAAATTCCAGGCCGTCCATCACGGGCATCATAAAATCGGTGATGATCAAGGCTGGCCGTTCTCTATCCAGCACTTCCAGTCCTTTTCGACCATTGCTGGCAGTCACCACCATGAACCCCTCATCCTCCAGCGCGAAGCTGAGAATGTCAGCGATCAAATACTCGTCATCGACGACCAGGATGGTGGTCATGTTAATTCAACCCACTCAAAAGCTTAAGAAAGTGAACCGGGCGATGTCCCAGTGGGGGCTGAAGGTTCATGTCTCGAAGCCTTTTTCAGGAAAACATCGCGATCTTGGATGACAACCTCAAATCTGGAGGGGTCATAAGAGCTATCTCGTACCTTAAGAATGGAAAGCGTCCTGCTTAGTTCAGAGTGATTCTCAGAGAACCGCATCAGCATCAAGTTATCGACGATGCTGGACAGATCAGAGTTTGGCGCGCTGACCTCGGAGCCAAATAGATCACGCATTTCCCAGGACGCGAATACGGTTACGCCCCTGGAGCGCAGTTCATTCATCAGCGCACTCAAGAAGTCAGTAATTCGCGCCGGATTTGTAGAAACTCGTGTCATACCGCTAAGGCTATCGATGAACAGGCGCTTGATGCCCTTCTCTTCTACAAGACTCAACAAGCGTGCGCCCAACCCATCCAGCAACCCCTCAGTCGTCGGCTGCCAGGCAATGCTCAGGGCGCCGCTGTTCTCCATGCCTTGGATATCGATACCCAATGATTGGCCTTTGAGTCGCAACCGTTGCGGGCTTTCATAAAAGCCAAAATGCAGTCCTGGAGCCTCCACCGTCGACTCGGCCAGAAATTTCAGGCCCAGCGTCGTTTTACCAATGCCGGAGGGGCCCATGACCAGAGACACACTGGAACTGTAAAGGCCTCCACCCAATATGCCGTCCAGCGAACCAATGCCACTGGCGATACGCGTCATGTCGGCGCTGTCGGGGGCGGATGGGTGGCTATAAAGGCTTTCGAGACGAGGGTAAACCACCACGCCATTGTCGGTAATCTCACACTCATGAAGGCCTGTCAGTGCTCCACTGCCGCGAGTTTTACGCAGTTGAATACGACGTACCGAGCGAGTGCCAAATAGCTCTTCGCCCATTTCAATGACGCCATCAACCATGGTGTGTTCAGGGCTGCCGTCGTCGAGACGGGAGCTGGTCAGAAACAGCACCGTGCAACCCGCGAAAGCAGCGTGCCCTTGCAACTCGGAAATGAATTTCTTGGTGTCGATGTGCGAGTCGGCTTTTGAGCGAGCATTAAGCAAGCCGTCTACCACCATCACTGTAGCTTTTTGTCGACTTATCTCGCGCCGAAGCAGTTTTACCACCTCGTCCAGCCCTTCGTTTTCCAACGTATCAAACGCGCTGACAAACTGAATGTCGGCGCCCACTTTGGACGCGTCGAAAAAGCTCAGAGTAGAAAGAAACTGAAAAAGACGGTCGTGTGACTCGGCCAGCAGTGTGGCGACCAGAACCCGGCCTCCATTGTTCGCATGATGGAACCCAAGTTGGTTGGCCAGGATCGTTTTGCCAGACCCTGGTCGCCCCTGGATTATGTAGGAGGCGCCCGCGACCAGCCCTCCCTTGAGCAGAGCGTCGAGCCCTTCGATTCCACTTTGGAGGCGTTTTAGCTTTTCCACAATGCGACCCTGATCTGAAAAACAGGCTGTTTAAGCCGAGTGGTGGGAATGCTAACGCCATTTACGCTTTAGAGCCATTCAGACCTGAAGCATGGTGGGCGGATCAGCGGGGATGGAGTCCCAGATCGTGTCTCCCCATGCACCCATTCGCAGGTGGCGGCGGTAAAGACCTCACCTTGACCTTGTGGAAGTGCACCACCATGCCGACCCCGCGCCTATGCGAATCGACACGAGTGTCACTAAGGTCGGGCGCCAGTCGGATGGCAGGTGGCAACTTCAGAAGCACGCAAGGTCGCACTGGGCGGCAGATATCTCATAGGGGCGGTATCCAGCGAGTCATCGGAAAGGCGCGTACATGAACGTTAGCTCATGCAGCAGCCAAGCTTACTGTAAACGTCGCCTCCCTGACGGGACAGTGGCTCAATTGACACTGAATGCTCAATGATGGGGAGGCTTTTCGGTGTACTGGATCCGGAACGCCAACAGGGCGATGAGCCTTTACTCCTTGGCCCTCAGCACAACAATCCCCGGCGTGTTAGCCACATACGTAAGAAACGGCGAATCCACCACCTTCTGGCTGCCTGAATGCGAGGACGCATTGCGCAGTACGGGGCCTTTGTCCGTCATGATAAAGAACCCCACATGGGTCACATCCAGCCCGGCCAAGGGCGTATAGATGCCAATAAAATCGCCCTCGTGCAGGCGATTGATGACCTTCTTATCGATAAAACCGGCAGGAATGTAGGTGACCGTACGCTGGACCACCGGCAGGCCAGGCAGGTAGGCGCTGCCGTCGGCTTTTTGGTTGAGGCGTTTTTCGCGGCGAACGGCATGGGCACTTATCTGCGCGGTGATGTCTTGCGCCGGTTTATACGTGCCGCTGTAGGCCCAATCCGTGTAGAAGTGCTTACGGCTCAGATAATCGAGATCGCCATCAACATAACGCGTGCGCAGCAGGTTTTTCATAAAGTCGGGTTGTGCTGCCGATTGTCGCAGGGCCTCGACGTAATCCAGGTAGGTAAAGCAATCCAGGCCTCGAAAATCGACCACCAACTGTTCGGGCGTGCTCAGTGAGCCCTGTAACTTGTTGGCAACATAGGGCGTGCCTAAAAAGGCCTCCGAGATCAGGCCGATCTGTTGGCCCGCGGGAAGCAACCGGTAGTTTGGA
The DNA here is from genome assembly GCF_021606215.1 of Pseudomonas sp. PA-5-4B. Lineage (NCBI taxonomy): Bacteria > Pseudomonadati > Pseudomonadota > Gammaproteobacteria > Pseudomonadales > Pseudomonadaceae > Pseudomonas > Pseudomonas sp. PA-5-4B. The sequence continues at coordinate 75,031 of NZ_WKDB01000009.1, forward strand.
CGCTCTTGGAGAATCGCATTGAGCTTCTCAACGGTGTAAGGATCCAGCGTCGCACCGGACGTCAGCGCTGCATTTTGCTGACGTTCGAGCGCATGATTTCCAGTGGTTGCCCCCGACGAACCACAACCCGCCAACAGCATCGACATCAGGATAAAAACATAGGGTGTACGCATCTGACTCTTCACTTATCCAAGGGGCATCCGAACATACCGGCCAGCGCCGGTCAGCCGTGGTCGGCGCTCAAGCGCTCCCACAGAAAGCCATAGACCAGCGCTTTCATGTACGCACTCTGGGCATTATCCGCCGCGCCGCCGTGGCCGCCTTCGATGTTTTCGTAGTACGTCACGTCCTGGCCGGCATCGATCATTTTGGCCGCAAGTTTACGGGCATGGGCCGGGTGTACGCGGTCATCGCGGGTCGAGGTGGTGAACAGCACCGGCGGGTAGGTCTTGGCCGGGTCGAACAGGTGGTAGGGTGAAAACGTCTGGATGTAGGCCCATTCTTCAGGCACGTCCGGGTTGCCGTACTCTTCCATCCACGAGGCGCCCGCCAGCAAGTGGTGATAGCGCTGCATGTCGAGCAACGGCACCTGGACGACCACGGCCGCGAACAACTCGGGGTATTGGGTGAGCATATTGCCGGTCAACAGGCCGCCGTTGCTGCCACCTTGCACGGCCAGGTGCCGGGGCGAGGTGATCTTGCGGTTGATCAGGTCTTGCGCCACTGCGGCAAAATCCTCATAGGCGCGCGCACGCTTGTGCTTGAGCGCCGCCTGATGCCAACGCGGGCCGTATTCGCCGCCGCCGCGAATATTCGCCACGGCATACACACCGCCTTTGGACAGCCAGGCGCGACCCAGCCCGCCGGAATACTCCGGGCACAGCGACACTTCAAAACCGCCATAACCGTAGAGCAAGGTCGGCGCGTTGGCGTTGTACTGCAAGCCCTGTTCGTGCACCAGGAAATACGGCACGCGGGTGCCGTCCTTGGACACGGCAAAATGCTGTTCAACCTCATGCCGGCTCGCATCGAAGAACGCCGGCATGGCTTTGAGCACTTCAGGTTGCGCGCCAAGCTCGGCCAGTGACAGCGTGACCGGCGTGAGAAAACCTCGGGTGACCATCCACACGGCGTCGCTGTCATCGCTGTCGACGGCGCTCACATCCACGGTCGCCATCGCCGGCGCGCCGATAAATGCGCTGCGTGCCCAGCCTTGTGGGCCTGGCGTCAGCACGCTGAGGCGGTTTCTGACGTCCTCCAGCACGTTGAGCACCAAGTGGTTGCGGGTCCAGTCCATGCCGGCCAGTGAGGTGCTGTCCGATGGCACGAACAACAGGTCGAAATCCCGCGCGCCGGCCATGAAGCGTGCAAAGTTGATCGCCAGCAACGAGCCAGCCACATAGCCATCACCCACCGCCCAATCATCACGCAATTGCAGGAGCAACCAGTCTTTGTGCACCGACTTGTCGGCCGAGTTCGGCGCGTCGATTTTGCTCAGCGTGCCATCCGGGGCGCGCAGGTACAGTTCGTTGTTGTAGAACGCCAGGGTGCGGCTGACGAAATCACGCTCGTAACCCGGCGTGCTGTCGTGCATCGCCGCGATATACATATCGTCGTGCCGGCCTTCGTAGACGATCGTCGCGGCACTCAGGGGCGTACCGCGCTGCCATTGCTTGACGATGCGCGGGTAACCCGAGCGGGTCATGCTGTCTGCACCGAAGTCGGTAAACACATACACGTTGTCGTGGTCGATCCAGCCCAGCCCACCCTTGGATTCGGGCAACTCGAAGCCGTCTTTGACCCAGGCTTTTTCGACCAGGTCGAATTCGCGCGTGACACTCGCGTCCGCGCCGCCCCGGGACAGTGCAACCAAGGCGCGTTGATAGCCAGGGTGCAGGCAGTCGGCGCCGTGCCATACCCAATTCTCACCTTCCAGGGCATTCAACGCGTCGATATCCAGCACGGTTTCCCAGGCAGGTTGCGCCTTGCGATATTGCGCAAGCGTGGTACGCCGCCACAGGCCGCGAGGGTGGGCGGCGTCGACCCAGAAGTTGTAATAGTGGGCGCCGATTTTTTCCACGTAGGGGATGTTGCTGTCCGAGTCGAGCACCGCCAGCAGGTCGGCCTGCATCGCCTTGAAAGGCGCGGATTCGGCGAGTCGGGCGTGGGCCTTGAGGTTTTGTGCGCGCACCCAATCCAGCGCCTGCGTGCTGTCGACGTCTTCCAGCCAAAGGTAAGGATCGTCGCCCGTGGAAGGCGGTGTCGGGAGGTTTGGCATCTGCGCATCCTGTGGAAAATTTGTTCGGAAAATCAATGAGTGTCACTCAACCGCGCCCAACCCTGCAACCAGCACCTCCACTACCGCTCGCACCTTGGGCAACGCGTGGCGGCTTTTGACCCAGGCGACACTGATGCCCATCCCTTCACTTGCCCATTGCGGCAAGACTTGCACCAGCGACCCGTCCTGCAAGTGTTGCTCAATCAGCCACGACGGCAGTTGTGCAATACCGCAGCCGGCCAGCGCAGCCATCTTCAGGCCGTTGCCATGGCCGATCACCAGTTGCGGCTGCACGTGGCTGTGCAGTGTCGCGCCATGTTCGCCGGCGTGCTGCCAGTGGCTGACGCGACCATCGACCCAGCCGTAGGCAATGCACTGATGCTGTTCAAGGTCACGCTCGGACTGTGGCGTGCCGTGGCGAGTGAGATACGCAGGGGACGCACATAAAACATGCCACTCTCGGGTGAGTAATCGGTGCCCTACCGTCTCCGGCCAGGCCGGGGCGTCGCCTATGCGCACGACGATATCCACGCCTTCCTTGAACGGTTCGACAAAGCCATCAGAGAAGGAGATGTGCGGGGTCAGCAATGGATGAGTGTTCAGCCACGGCAGCAGGATCGGCAGTACCTGCGCCTGGCCAAAGGCGCCGGGCAGGTCAATGCGCACACGCCCCCGCAGTTCGGTGTTTTCAGCCTGCAGTGTCCATTCGGCCTCTTCAAGGTCGGCTAACACGCCAGTGCAGGTGCGCAGGTAGGCAACGCCGGCATCGGTCAGCGACAACCTGCGCGTGGTGCGTTGGAACAGTCGGGCACCCAGACGGGCTTCCAGGCGCGCAATGCTTTTACTCACGGCCGAGGCGGTCAGGTTCATTTTCCCGGCGGTCGCCGTAAAGCTGCCGTACTGCGCGACACAGACGAATACATCGATGCCCTTCAGGCGCTCTGAAGAAAACATGCACAGCCCTTATTCATGAATTGAGTTCCTGTGTCTGGATAAAAACCATCCTAAATCAGAACTCGGTTCAAAGGTAAGCTGCTTGTACTCTGATAAATGGACTCTGAGGCTCGAATGCTGGCCACGCTGAAAAACTACCCCGCCACCCTCAACCTGCTATTGAGCGCCTCGCTGATACTGACGCTCGCCCGCGCAATCACCCTGCCCTACCTGGTCATCTATTTGTCGAGCCACTTTGGCTTGAGCATCGCCGATATCGGCTTGGTGATCGGCAGCACACTGATCATCGGCTCGCTGCTGAGCCTGTATGGCGGCTTTCTGGTGGATCGGATGAGCAGTTACCGGCTTATCCTGCTCTTCTGCGGTGTGTTCACGCTGGGCTTTCTCGGCGCCCCTATCGCGCCTGCGCTCTGGCTGTTTTACCTGTGCCTGGTGTTGGTGAACCTGGCGTATGCGGTGATTGATATCGCGGTAAAAGCCGGGTTTGGCAGCCTGCTCCCCGTTGATCAGCGCAGTGAAGCGTTTTCGATCAAATACACGCTGACCAATATCGGTTATGCCGTCGGGCCGTTCCTGGGCGCGGGGTTGGCCGCCGTGGATGCCAGCCTGCCGTTTCTGATGTCAGCCGGGCTGGGTGCCGGGTTCTTGTTTATTTACTTCGTGTGGGGCGACAGGCGTTTGGAGACGGCCCAAGCAAACCAGCCACCCGTAGCGTTCCTGGCGGTCGCCACACTGCTGCTGCGCGATTACCGCCTGGTGTGCTTTACCCTCGGCGGACTTCTCAGTGCCGTGGTATTCGGCCAGTTCACGGCCTACCTCTCGCAGTACCTGATCGTCACCACTACACCTCAGGAGACCTACCGGATCATCAGCACGATCGTGGCCACCAATGCCCTGACAGTTATCAGTTTGCAATACAGCCTCGGCAAGCGGATATCCCCGCGCTACCTGAATCGGTGGCTTGCCGCTGGCCTGAGCCTGTTTATTGTCGGGCTGGGCGGGTTTGCGCTGTCGACCACGCTGCTGATGTGGGTGCTGTCGATGGCGATTTTCACCCTTGGCGAAATTATCGTGTTCCCGGCCGAATACATGTTCATCGATAACATCGCGCCCAATCACCTGCGCGGCATGTACTACGCCGCGCAGAACCTGGGCAATGTCGGCGCGGCGTTGGGGCCGGTGTTGTGTGGGTGGGTGTTGGCTACGCAGCCGGCGTACAGCATGTTTTATATGTTGGTGGTTTTTGTTGTGGCGGGCGGGTTGATGTACTTTTTGGGAGGGCTGACTGCTAGTAAGCGTGGCAGCCTGACGCCACCGTCAGACGGTTGAAGGAGTGGATTCATCTTGTTGCGAGGCAACGACAGCGGGTTGTGAGCCTCGTTCCTTGCACGCTACGCAATACACCTTTGTCATCACGCCCATTGATAGCTCCCTAACGAAAACGCCATCCTAGAGGGCTCGCCTCTCGCTTATATCATTCCGAATGATAGTTACCTTTGTTTCATTCGATTCGTGACATAGCACCTCGCCGCGCATGATCCGCCCATCTCAAATACATTGGCGGATGCACCTCATGGAACAGTCACTCAAACACTTGCGCTTCCCCTTGGCGATTTTGGCCGTTGTGGTGATGAGCGCCTGCGGTAAGACCCCGGATCAAGCGGCCGCCATGCCCCCCGCGAAAATCAGTGTGGCCAAGGTGCTGGAACAGCCGGTCAACGAGTGGGATGAATTCACCGGTCGCCTGGAAGCCCCGGAAACCGTGCAGATTCGTCCGCGCGTGTCCGGCCAGATCGACCAGGTGGCCTTCACCGAAGGCGCGCTGGTGAAGAAAGGCGACCTGCTGTTCCAGATCGACCCGCGCCCGTTCCAATCTGAAGTGCGCCGCCTCGAAGCCCAGCTCGCACAAACCAAAGCCGCCGCCAGCCGCAGCGATAACGAAGCGCAACGCGGCGAGCGTCTGCGTCAGAGCAATGCGATCTCCGCTGAACTGGCTGACTCGCGCACCACCGCCGCCCAGGAAGCTCGCGCCGCTGTCGCCGGGATCCAGGCGCAGTTGGACCTGGCCAAGCTGAACCTGAGTTTCACCCGCGTGACCTCGCCGATCAGTGGCCGCGTCAGCCGTGCTGAAATCACCGCCGGCAACCTGGTGACCGCCGACACCACGCCGCTGACCAGCGTGGTCTCTACCGACAAGGTTTACGCCTACTTCGACGCCGACGAGCGCGTGTACCTCAAATACACCGAGCTGGCTCGTGAAGGCCGCCGTGGCGCGACCACTCCTGTGTACCTGGGCCTGTCCAACGAAACCGGCAACCCGCACCTGGGCCAGATGAACTTCGTCGACAACCAGGTCAACCCGGCCACTGGCACCATCCGTGGTCGCGCCGTGTTCGATAACAGCAAGGGCGAATACACCCCGGGCCTGTATGCCCGCTTGAAGTTGGTCGGCAGCGGCACCTACTCCGCCGTGCTGATCAACGACGAAGCGGTGGGCACCGACCTTGGCAAGAAGTTCGTGCTGGTGATGGACGGTGACAAGCCGGCTTATCGCTCGGTGGAACTGGGGCCGAAGATCGAAGGCCTGCGCATCGTGCGCAGCGGTTTGACCAAGGACGACACCATCGTCGTGAAGGGCTTGCAGCGCATTCGTCCGGGTTCGCCGGTTGCGCCGGAAACGATCCCGATGGCCAGCAAGGAAACCCTCGCCGCCTTGGCACAACAACGACAAGCGCTTGAAGCCAGCAACCTGGAACAAGTGGCGCCGGATAAAGCCGCGCCCAAGCTCGCAGCCGTCGCGACTCCACGCGGTTAAGGGATACAACTCAAGATGAATTTTTCCAAGTTCTTCATTTCGCGGCCGATCTTCGCAGCGGTGCTGTCGCTGTTGATTTTGATCGCCGGTGCGATCTCGCTGTTCCAACTGCCGATCAGCGAATACCCGGAAGTGGTGCCGCCCACCGTGGTGGTACGTGCCAACTTCCCGGGCGCCAACCCCAAAGTCATCGGTGAAACCGTGGCCGCTCCGTTGGAGCAAGCCATTACCGGCGTCGAGAACATGCTGTACATGTCCTCGCAGTCGACTGCCGATGGCAAGCTGACCCTGACCATCACCTTCGCCCTGGGCACCGACCTGGATAACGCGCAGGTGCAGGTGCAGAACCGTGTGACGCGCACGCAGCCCAAGCTGCCTGAGGAAGTGACGCGCATCGGTATTACGGTCGACAAGGCTTCCCCTGACCTGACCATGGTTGTGCACTTGACCTCGCCGGACAAGCGTTACGACATGCTCTACCTGTCCAACTATGCCTTGCTCAACGTAAAGGATGAGTTGGCGCGTCTGGGCGGTGTGGGTGACGTGCAGTTGTTCGGCATGGGCGACTACTCCCTGCGTGTTTGGCTGGACCCGAACAAAACCGCTTCGCGCAACCTGACCGCCACCGATGTGGTCAACGCGATTCGTGAGCAGAACCGTCAAGTGGCCGCCGGTGCCCTGGGTGCGCAACCTGCACCGAATGCCACCAGCTTCCAGTTGTCGGTGAACACTCAGGGCCGCCTGGTGACGGAGGAGGAGTTCGAGAACATCATTATCCGCTCCGGCGCCAACGGTGAAATCACCCGCCTTAAAGACATTGCACGGGTAGAGCTGGGTTCCAGCCAGTATGCGCTGCGCTCGTTGCTCAACAACCAGCCGGCGGTGGCGATCCCGATCTTCCAGCGCCCAGGTTCCAACGCCATCGAGATCTCCAACGAAGTACGCGCCAAGATGGCGGAGCTGAAAAAGAGCTTCCCGGAAGGCATGGATTTCAGCATCGTCTATGACCCTACCATCTTCGTGCGTGGCTCTATCGAGGCGGTGGTTCACACCCTGTTCGAAGCACTGATTCTGGTGGTGCTGGTGGTGATCCTGTTCCTGCAAACCTGGCGCGCCTCGATTATTCCATTGGTGGCGGTGCCGGTATCGTTGATCGGTACCTTTGCGGTGATGCACTTGTTTGGCTTCTCGCTCAACGCACTGTCGCTGTTCGGCCTGGTACTGGCCATCGGTATCGTGGTGGACGACGCCATCGTGGTCGTGGAGAACGTCGAGCGAAATATCGAGTTGGGACTCGAACCGTTCCCGGCCACCGAAAAGGCCATGAGCGAAGTAACCGGCCCGATCATCGCGACCGCGTTGGTGCTGTGTGCGGTGTTCATTCCAGCGGCCTTTATCAGCGGCTTGACCGGTCAGTTCTATAAGCAGTTCGCGTTGACCATTGCCATTTCCACGGTGATCTCGGCATTCAACTCGCTGACCTTGTCCCCTGCCCTGGCCGCCGTGTTGCTGCGCAGCCATGACGCGCCGAAGGATCGCTTCTCCAAGGTGCTCGACAAGCTGTTGGGTGGCTGGTTGTTCCGCCCATTCAACCGCTTCTTCGAGAAAGCCAGCCATGGGTATGTGGGCACCGTACGCCGGGTGATTCGCGGCAGTGGTATCGCGCTGTTCCTGTACGCCGGCCTGATGGTCCTGACCTGGCTGGGCTTTGCCCACACGCCAACCGGTTTCGTACCGGCCCAGGACAAGCAGTACCTGGTGGCTTTTGCGCAATTGCCGGACGCCGCGAGCCTGGACCGTACCGAAGACGTGATCAAGCGCATGTCCGACATCGCGCTGAAACAACCCGGCGTGGAAGCCGCCGTCGCCTTCCCGGGCCTGTCGATCAACGGCTTCACCAACAGCCCGAACAGCGGCATCGTGTTCGTGACCTTGAAGCCCTTCGATGAGCGTAAAGACCCGAGCATGTCCGCTGGCGCAATTGCCGGTGCATTGAACGGCAAATACAGCAGCATCGAGGAAGCCTACATGGCGATCTTCCCACCGCCGCCGGTACAGGGCCTGGGTACGATCGGCGGGTTCCGCCTGCAAATCGAAGACCGTGGCAACCTGGGTTACGACGAGCTGTACAAGGAAGTGCAGAACATCATCACCAAGAGCCGTACCACGCCTGAATTGTTCGGCCTGTTCACCAGCTACACGGTCAACGTACCGCAGGTCGATGCTGCCATCGACCGCGAAAAAGCCAAGACCCATGGCGTGGCGATCAGCGACATCTTCGACACCCTGCAGATCTACCTGGGTTCGTTGTATGCCAACGACTTCAACCGCTTTGGCCGTACTTACCAGGTCAACGTGCAGGCAGACCAGCAGTTCCGCCTGGATGAAGACCAGATCGGCCAGCTGAAAGTGCGTAACAACAAGGGCGAGATGATCCCTCTGGCGACCTTTATCAAGGTCAGCGACACCTCGGGGCCGGACCGCGTGATGCACTACAACGGCTTTATCACCGCCGAAATCAACGGCAACGCCGCACCGGGCTACAGCTCCGGCCAGGCTCAGGCGGCGATTGAGAAACTGCTCAAAGATGAATTGCCCAACGGCATGACCTACGAGTGGACCGACCTGACCTATCAGCAAATCCTCTCGGGCAATACCGCGCTGTTCGTGTTCCCGCTCTGCGTACTGCTGGCGTTCCTGGTGCTCGCCGCCCAATACGAAAGCTGGAGCCTGCCACTGGCGGTGATCCTGATCGTACCGATGACCCTGCTGTCGGCCATCACCGGGGTGATTATCTCCGGTGGCGACAACAACATCTTCACCCAGATCGGCCTGATCGTATTGGTGGGCCTGGCGTGTAAGAACGCGATTCTGATCGTCGAGTTTGCCAAGGATAAACAGCAGGAAGGTCTCGATCCGCTGGCCGCGGTACTGGAAGCTTGCCGCTTGCGTCTGCGGCCGATCCTGATGACCTCGTTCGCCTTCATCATGGGTGTGGTGCCCCTGGTGTTGTCCAGCGGTGCCGGTGCCGAGATGCGTCATGCCATGGGTGTGGCGGTGTTCTCCGGGATGATCGGGGTGACCTTCTTCGGTCTGTTGCTGACCCCAGTGTTCTACGTCCTGATCCGTCGTTATGTGGAGCGCGGCGAAGCACGCAAAGCGGCCAAGGCCTTGAAGCTGGAGACACAGCAATGAGCGTGAAAGTATTTTTGCCGAGCTTGCTGGTACTGGCGCTGAGCGCCTGTGCCGTAGGCCCGGACTACAAAACCGAAAAATTGGAGGCGGCCAATATCACGGCCGCCGCCGACACCAAAAGCTATGACCACGCCAAGTACGAAGGCATCTGGTGGCAGCAGTTCGAGGACCCGACCCTCAACCAACTGGTCACCCAGTCGTTGAGCGGTAACCGCGACCTGCGTGTGGCGTTCGCCCGTCTGCGGGCGGCACGCGCCATCCGTGATGACGTGGCCACCGACATCATGCCGGTCGTCACCTCTCGCGCCAGCAGCGACGTGGGCAAAGGCCAGATCCCGGGCCAGACCACGAAACGCGTCAACAGTGAGCGCTACGACCTGGGCCTGGACATGGCCTGGGAAGTCGACTTGTTCGGCCGCATCCGCCGCAACCTGGAAGCCAGCGATGCGGACCAACAGGTCGCCGAAGCCGACCTGTACCAACTGCAAGTCACCATGATTGCCGAACTGGTAGACGCCTACGGCCAACTGCGCGGCGCTCAATTGCGTGAACGCATTGCTCTGGACAACCTGAAGAACCAGCAGGAATCGCGCACCATTACCGTGAGCCTGCGTGATGCCGGTGTGGGCGATCAGCTCGATGTGGAACGCGCCGACGCACGCCTGGCCGCCGTTGAAGCCAGCGTGCCGCAACTGCAAGCCGAGCAAGTCCGCGAGCGTAACCGCATCGCCACCCTCCTCGGCCAGCGCCCCGACAAGCTGAGCGTGGACCTGAGCCCCAAAGACCTGCCGGCGATTGCCAAGGCCTTGCCGATCGGCGACCCCGGCCAGTTGCTGCAACGTCGCCCGGACATTCTCAGCGCCGAACGCAAACTGGCCGCCGCCACCGCGCGTATCGGCGTGGCCAAGGCCGACCTGTTCCCACGGGTCAGCCTCAGCGGCTTCCTCGGCTTTACCGCCGGGCGTGGTTCGCAGATCGGTTCGGCTGCCGCCAATGCCTGGTCCCTTGGCCCTAGCATCACCTGGGCCGCCTTTGACCTGGGCAGCGTGCGTGCACGGTTGCGCGGTGCGAATGCCGAAGCCGATGGCGCCCTGGCGACCTACGAGCAGCAAGTGTTGCTGGCGTTGGAAGAATCGGAGAATGCCTTCAGTGATTACGGCAAACGCCAGCAGCGCCTGGTCTCGCTGATTCGTCAAAGTGAATCCAGCCGCGCTGCCGCCGACCTCGCCGCGATTCGTTATCGCGAAGGCACCGTGGACTTCCTGGTGCTGCTCGATGCGCAGCGTGAGCGCTTGGCGGCTGAAGACTCCCAGGCCCAGGCCGAAGTGGACTTGTATCGCGGCATCGTCGCGATCTACAAGGCCCTGGGCGGTGGCTGGCAGCCGGACACGGTCGTCGCCAGCAGCAAGTGATGTAACGAGCTCCTTTGGTTGGTCGCATCCAGCCAATTTTTAGCCCTGCGGCTCATTCGGTCGCGGGGCTTTTTTTTGCTGATGATTTGAGGTGAGGCTTTCAGCTCGGTCGTGCAGGAGGGCGACAGTTGTCGGGGCGCGCGCAGAGTCGGGGTCAAACCAGCGAGAGATGAGCATCCCTGCTCGAAACAACAGTGGTTACGTTTTAGAAACGATTCAGCCTTCAGACGCCTTGGGCGGTGATTGCTGGGCAAAATCTATCGTGCCGTTAACCGTATTTGGCAATCCGATGTTTCCCACTAAGTTAGTGACTTCTTTGCCCGTACGCTCGCGTGGCGATAGCCTGATTAATGTCGCGGTTTTTTTGCTACCACACACCAGTTTTCTGAAATCAGAGAGTCCTTTCCCTAATGATTTAGGGACGTTCACCCCCACGCTTCTGACGCCCATTGCGGTGAGACGAAACAAGGATTTCGCCGTGCCTGCCACTGCCCCCGGTAGATTAAACATCGACAGCACTGCTTTACCCACAACGGCTAACTTGGCAGCTATCGCCCCTGCCTTGGCGACCGCACTGACGGCACTGGCGGCCACAAACAGAGCACCTACAATTTCCATGCCCAGCCCAATAGCGCCCACGGCAACACGACGGCGATCGCCTGAGGCGAGCTCTTCGATATTGCCTTTGAACGGAATCAGGGTATTGATGACGAAATTATCGATGGCATCCAAACGCTGCTGAACGGCTTCGTTATACGTCGTGCCTGCAGCTTGCTTCATCAGCAGCAAGGGGTCGACGAGCAAATTTTCCAGTTGCAGGGCTCTAAGAACTTCAGCTGTTCGTGTCGATGAATAGGTATTGGGCAAGCCCGCTGATGCGTCCTGACGCTTAGACGGCGCGGGAAAGTGCGCGACGACCTCAATATCAACCGGCAGTGTCGGGCTTAGGCGCCGGCGCATGATTTTCCCGAAGGAATCGGTACCCGAATCACTCATAAACGTCATGGCGTCGACCAGTTCCGGGCGTTCTGCGTAGCGGTTAGTGCCGGGGAGAAACTCATAACACTTGGCGCCCGACGCATCTCTGAGAAATAGAACAGGCCCGATTTTTTGCTGAGCCTCTTCTTGATTGAGGTCGCCCTCTTGAGTCGAAGCGCCATAGACGGTGACTTCGCCAGACTCTAACCTTCGCCTGTCTTCAACAGGCAATTCGCTCATCAGCATTTTCGTGGCAATGCCCTGATAGGTTGCCAAGCTTGTAATGCCCTGCACGACGGGCAATAGAAACACGCTTTCGATCGGCTTCAACTTTACAAGTTGATTCTTCAATGACTCGAACGCGGTTTTATCTAAAGGGTTGATAAAGTTCCATTCTTTCGTGTTTATATTTTCAGCCGTCAACTCGCCTGACAAGTATAAATCCTTGATTGAACAAGGCCCCGCTGCAAGCCCAAGGACAGTGGTATCAGGTTTCCACGCGTTGATGGCTGAGTTCGCAATGTTGCTCAAGGGTACAGCGTTAACAACTGAAGAACTGGGCTTGAACAGTACCGTCCTTTTACTAAAGAACTCACTCTGGCCAGGGCAAACACGCTCCAATTCCTGTTCACCTACATGCGTGCGGGCTTTAAGTAATGAGCTGGCCTTATCAAGGCTGGCGGCCACTAGCCCACTGTCCTCCACGCGCTTGTTGTAAGCAATTGCCGCGGCATTCAGCGCTGTGGGTGAGTAATCATCCTCCTCGGTCACGACCCCCTGGGCCAAGGCCCAATCGTATATCGGTCCGGCACAGTGCATTGCTTCCAATTGTTCGTGTTCAGGCGAGACCGGCCTCAGTAAGGCACGAGAGCCAAGTTGTTCTACACTCATCAGCCGCGAACTGCCTTGAGATGCCATTTCCGCCAGTGCCGTGTGGACGCGCAGGATGACCAGTGGCAACGTCCCCACACGTACAGTATCCGCGCCCTTCACCAGAAACTCGGGGGCGACGGTCGACAACAATGCATGCGTGACCAGTATGGCTTGCTCGAGGGGCAGTTGTTTTTCTCTGGCCAGGTGTTGTTCAAGCTCAGTACGCACCTCGAACAGGGTTTTTCCTGCGTTTGATGCCGAGTACAGGTTGTAGCCGCCGATATGATTGCGCTGCGTACCCAGCGTTGGATCTATGATCAGCAGATCACGGGTAAGGATCAGCTGTTTGCGATAGCTTGGCGAAGCCTTCCCGCGCACCTCTGCCCCGTCGTCTTTAAGTGCAGCAAGAATGGGCTCACAGCGCCTCAGTCCTGCACCTTGAGTCAACGCTTGGCTAATGAGTTCGTCGGCATTCTGGCGGATGGATACCGGGCTCTGGCCTGCCCAGGGTTTGGGTGAGCAATCAAGCAGTGTCAACTGTGGGGGTATGTTGTTGCCGGGTGCTGAGCGGCGGACTCTGATACGTTGCCCCTCGGTCAGGGAATCAGGTGATTGCTGATCTTCCAGAAAATTACGGGCATAGCTGCCAAGTGGTGGTTCTGGTGGTAGCGGGTTGAGTTTCCAATTCACAATGTTGCGCAAGTCGCTGGCAGTCATGACGGCCGGTAATTCGCTCGACGTTGCATAGCGCAGCAATTGCCATACATCGCCGATTGAATGTGATCTGATTATTTTTCCAGTTGCTTCCGATTGCTGAATGGCACTGTCGAGCAGTTGCGCGAGCGTGGGATGGGCCAGAACTTGCTCCGTCACGTTGCGCCACGGTCCAGATGTGCCGTTGGCGCTGACCATAAACTGCCCATTCTCCAGCCGAACCTGGGCATTCACGCCTGTGCGGTTTGCGCTCAAGATGGGTGCCATCAGAGGATCGCGCATCAAGCGCTTCACTATTCTGAGCCCCGAGCGATTGGCAATCCCAAGTGACGACCCCGGTGCAATGTCCTGGGAAATCGCTCTGAGGTCGATGTCCTCGTTGTCTGGTTTGTCCTTGAGCTTACTGAGCAGCGTATTTATCAATGCGCTTTCATTTTCTACATCCATGAACTCACGCTCTGCCAGCTTGCGCATTTCAGGCGACCGCAGGGGGTCTTCCTCAACAGGCTTTACCGGAAAACCGGTGGCTTTGAGAGCGTCGGCATCGGTACTGTTGATGGGCCAGCGAACGCCGTAGAACGCCGCAATCTCAGCGGGCAAAAGCCTGGTTCCGGGGTTGCTCAGGCCATTTGCTTGCGGATCAAGCATGGCAGCACTGGCAATCACCTGCCGTCCGATCGGCCACCAACCGCTGCCATCAGACGGGGTAAATGTAGTGATTTTACCGGTATCTTGCGCTTGTACCGTCAGGGTGGACCCCACTATGTGAAACCTAGGCATCACGAAATTTTGCGCCCTTACCCAAGCCTGCAGGGACGGCGCGTTCCACGCGTCAACAAAGTGGCCCATCCATTTGCCAATCGACGTCTCTGGCGACAAATCTTGAAAGCGCCAATCGTCTTGGTGCCCGCTACTCAGCAGGGTGGCCAGTTCAGCGTCAGCTTCAGCGGTTGGTTTAACGGCAACCGCCAGCTTGTCCGTTTGGCCGGTTGACGTCGCCAGGTTCAGCTCACCGGGTGACGGATTTGATTGGTGTGAGAGCGCACTGTTGCCTGTATCAACACGGGATAAGCTCATTAGACGTACTCCAGAGAAAGGAGCCTAATAATCTGAGAGCCGCCCCTTCGAAACGGATCGGCTTATTCTGAAGCGCAGTGCAGCAAGTGTATGTACACATTACCTCCTGCTAATCAACGCATGAGCCTGCGTCACAAAGACGGCAACGCGTCACTCAGAATCAGGCTGCGGTAGTGCCCTGGGTTTGAGCCGGACCATTTGCGGAAGGCTTTGTAGAATGAGCTGACATCAGCAAAACCAAGGCGCACGGCAATTTCAACAAAACTGATATCGGCCTCGGCAAGCCAGACAATCGCCAGTTCCTTGCGCACGCTATCCTTGAGCCCCTGATAAGTCTGCCCTTCATCTGCCAGGCGGCGACGCAAGGTTGACGCCGATATACACAGGTTGGCCGCCAAGCCTTCGGTTTCGGGCCAGGTATTGGCAGGCATATGGCGCAGATCATTTTTGATGCGATTGGCCAGGCTCGCCGGGTCGCGGTACTTGACCAGTATGTTGGCCGGCGCATGCGCCAGGAACCGCTTGAGTTCTTCCGGGCTACGCTTGATCGGCAGGTCGAGACAGTCGGCAGAAAAGATCATGCGCGTGCGTGGCCGATCAAAGCGCAGGTTGTCGGAGAACATCACGCGGTAGTCATCACAGAATTGCGGCTGCGGGCAACGCAGCTCAATGGCGAGTATCGGAATCCGCCGACCCGCCAGCCAACAGGCCACGCCGTGGACGATCATCCAATAGGTGAAATAGGTAAACGCGCGTTTGGGTTCGGGTTCGAGCAAGACGATTTCTGCCAGGCTCTGTTGGCGCACCAGCTGTGCAGGCATCTGCTCGAACATCAGCGACAAAAAACCCAGGCCGGTTTCCAGGCCGGCATCCAGGCTCGGTTGCGCCATCGCGGCGCGGCACAGGAACGCCAGGCTGCCAGACTTGAGTTGGCGCGGGTCCATGCCAAAAAACTCATCGTCCATGCGCCGCGCCAGCAAGCGCCACAGGCGTGCGTAGGCCGTGGCGGGCACGCGAGCGTCGGGCTGCTCGAGCAGCGCCGGGTCTATCCCGACCTTGCTCAAGGCTTCAACCGTGGCCGTGCCGGGCGCGCAGCTCTGCAGCAAGGCTTCGCGCACAAGATGGATAGAGATGGTGTCTTTTTCCGCCATGGGAATCGGGCTATTCAATGCTGCAAAAGATGGGATGCATCATAAGGGCGGTTGCGATTCGCCACCACCGTTCAGCCGCAGTTCAGCAAAGGTCAATATTGGCTGTTTAGTAATGAGTATCATTATGTTACAAATTAGCATCCTATCCAGCCTTGATGCGGTGCCGAATGCTCGTTCCCTTTCTAATCATGCTGCGCGAAGGCATTGAAGCCGCATTGATCGTTGGCATTATTGCCAGTTACCTGCAACAGACCGGCCGTGGCCAATGGATGCCCGCCGTGTGGATCGGCGTGTTCCTGGCCGCTGCGTTGGCCCTGCTGGTTGGTGGCGGCCTGGAACTGGTCAGTGCGGAGTTCCCGCAGAAACAACAGGAATTGTTCGAAGGTATCGTCGGCCTGGTAGCCGTCGGCATCCTCAGCTCCATGGTGTTCTGGATGCGCAAGGTGGCGCGCTCCATCAAGCATTCCCTGCACGAATCCCTGGATCATGCACTGGCCGGCTCCAAGCACCAAGTCATCGCGCTGATCGCCATGGTGTTCTTTGCCGTGGCCCGTGAAGGTCTGGAAACCGTGTTCTTCCTGCTCGCCGTGTTCCAGCAAAGCGAAGGTCCGGGCGCCCCGATTGGCGCCCTGCTCGGCTTGATCCTGGCGATTATCGTCGGCTTCCTGATCTACACCGGCAGCATGCGCCTGAACCTCGGCGCGTTTTTCCGCTGGACCGGCCTGTTCATCCTGGTGGTGGCCGCCGGCATTCTTGCCAACTCGGTGCAGGCGCTGCATGAAGCCGGGGTGTGGAACCACCTGCAAACCGTGTTGTTCGACTTCAGCGCCGTGCTGCCGATGGACAGCCCGTTGGGTTCGGTGCTCGCCGGGATGTTCGGCTACCAGGAAGCGCCGACCGTGAGCACCCTGGGTGCCTATCTAATTTATCTGGTAGTGGCGCTGGTGATGTTCTTCCTGCCCTCGGCCCCTGCCAAGCCTGTCGCCAAACCTTCTTCCGTTTCCAGCCATTAAGGACCGTCTCTTGTCCAACCCAACCCTTCAACCGGCACCGCCGTCGCGCGCCCTGCGCTGGGCAGTGGCCGGCTCGGTGGTGGTGATGATCGCCGCCGGTGCGCTGTTTTATTACGCCGCGCAATTGGCTGCCGCCAAGCGTCAGACCAACCACAATGAAATCGCCGTGACGATTCACGCTCACGCTTGCGAGCCGAATGAAATCAGCGTGCCCGCCGGGCGCGCGAGTTTTCGCATCATCAACCGCTCCGACCGCGCGGTGGAATGGGAAATCCTCGACGGCGTGCTGGTGATTGAAGAACGCGAAAATATCGCGCCGGGCCTAAGCCAGGTGATCAACGCCAACCTGTTGCCCGGCGACTATGCGATCACCTGCGGCTTGCTGAGCAACCCGCGCGGCACGCTGCATGTGACCCCGACCGCCGAGTCCAATGCCCAGGCCAAGGCCAAACCGTCGATGGTGGCCTTTATCGGCCCGCTGTCGGAGTTCCGGGTGTACCTGAGCGGCCAAGGCAGTGCACTGGTCAAGGCCGTGACCGCGATGCAGCAAGCCATTGCCGCCGGTGACCTGGCCCAGGCGCAAGCGCTGTATGTGCCGGCACGTGAAGCGTATCAGCGCCTGGCTCCCGCCGCGCAACGTCTGGCCGAGCTGGACAACGCGATCAACGCCCGCGCCGATTACTTCGAAAAACGCGAGCAAGACCCTGCGTTCAGCGGCTTCCACCGCCTCGAATACAGCCTGTTCCAGCAGCGCAGCCTCGATGGCCTCGGCCCGATCGCCGAGCGCCTGGTCACTGACGTCACCACCCTCAAGCAACAGCTGCTTGCGCAATCACTGCCGCCGGAACAACTGGTCAGCATTGTGGTGCGCAACCTCAACAGCCTGGCGGATGTGCGTGCCGCCAGCGGTGAAGAGGAACGCTACAGCCATATCGACTTGAACGGTTTTGCCGCCAACCTGGTGGCCGCCCGCAAGGTGGTCGACCTGATGCGCCCATTGCTGACCAAATCGGCGGCGGACCTGTTGCCAAAAATCGACAGCGCGCTCGATGCCTTCGATGCCCAACTCAACAGTTTTAAAGTCGACGGCCAGTACAGCCGCTACGACAGTGTCACGGCCGATCAGCGCAAGCAGATCGCCGACAAGGCCAAGGCTCTGGCCGTTGCACTCGATGGAATCGACCCCGCCCTTGGCCTTTCCGGCCTGCAGTGAAGACGACCTAATAGATGAGTGATTCAGAACAGTTTTCCGCGCAACGTCGCCGCGTCCTGTTGGGCATGGCCGCCACCGGTGCCGCGATTGCCGGCAGCACCCTGACCTGCCCGGCCATGGCCGCCGCAGCCGAGCAAGTCACCACCGCACCACGCAGTGACAAGACCCAGGACCACCACGACTTTTTCGGCCAGCACCAGACCGGCATCGTCACCCCGCGCCCGGCCTGCGGCATGCTCGTCGCCTTCGACGTGCTGGCCAGCGATCGCGAAGACCTGGAGCGCCTGTTCCGCACCTTGAATGAGCGCATTGCGTTTCTGATGACCGGCGGCACCGTGCCGCAAGTCGACCCGAAACTGCCGCCCACCGACTCCGGGATCCTCGGCCCGGTGGTCACGCCGGATAACCTGACCATCACCGTCTCGGTCGGCGAATCGCTGTTCGATGAGCGCTTCGGCCTGGCGGCAGCCAAACCCAAGCGCCTGAGCCGCATGGTCGGCTTCCCCAACGATGCGCTGGAACCCGCGCAGTGTCACGGCGACCTGAGCCTGCAATTCAGCTCGAACACCCCGGACACCAACATCCACGCCCTGCGCGACATCGTGAAGAACCTGCCCGACCTGCTGCTGGTGCGCTGGAAACAGGAAGGCAGCGTACCGCCCCAGGCACCGGCCAAACCCGGTGAACCGGCGCAGAGCGCACGCAACTTCCTCGGTTTCCGTGACGGCTCGGCCAACCCGAACTCCAACGATGCCAAGGCGATGGACCAGATCGTCTGGGTGCAGCCCGGCAGCGACGAACCGGCGTGGGCCGCCCACGGCAGCTACCAGGCCGTGCGCATCATCCGCAACTTCGTCGAGCGTTGGGACCGCACGCCGCTGCAGGAACAGGAAAGCATCATCGGCCGTATCAAACCGACTGGCGCGCCCATGGATGGCGACAAAGAAACCCAAGTACCTGACTACAGCAAAGACCCGCAAGGCAAGTTGACCAAGCTCGATGCGCACATCCGCCTGGCCAACCCGCGCACCCCGCAGACACAGGCCAACCTGATCCTGCGTCGGCCGTTCAACTACTCCAACGGCGTCAACAAAAACGGTCAGCTGGACATGGGGCTGTTGTTCATCTGCTACCAGGCTGACCTGGAGAAAGGCTTTATCAGTGTGCAAACCCGGCTCAACGGCGAGCCCCTGGAGGAATACCTCAAGCCGGTTGGCGGCGGGTACTTCTTCACCTTGCCTGGGGTGACGGGGCCTAAGGACTTCCTTGGCCGCACGCTGCTCGCTGCAACGCACTCTCAAACCACTGCCAAGACCTAAAACAAACCCAGAGCGGAAAAGCCCCATGAAGAAGTCGACTATCGCGTTGTCGTTGCTAATGACCCTTTCACCGTTGGCAGCCTTCGCCGCCACCGCGCCTCTGGACCTGGTAGGCCCGGTGTCGGACTACAAGATCTACGTCACCGAAGAAATCGGCGAATTGGTCACCCAGACCAAGGCGTTCACCGATGCCATCAACAAAGGCGACCTGGCCACTGCGCAGAAGCTCTACGCACCGACCCGCGTGCACTATGAGTCCATCGAGCCGATCGCCGAGCTGTTCAGCGACCTCGACGCTTCGATCGACTCGCGTGTTGACGACCACGAGAAAGGCGTGACCGCTGAAGACTTCACCGGTTTCCACCGCATCGAATACGTGCTGTTCTCCGAAAAGACCACCAAAGGTCTGGAAGCGCTGACCGCCAAACTCAACACCGACGTCAACGACCTCAAAACCCGCGTGGATGGCCTGACCTTCCCGCCGGAAAAAGTCGTCGGCGGCGCAGCAGCACTGTTGGAAGAAGTGGCTGCCACCAAGATCTCCGGTGAAGAAGACCGTTACAGCCACACCGATCTGTATGACTTCCAGGGCAACATCGACGGCGCGAAGAAAATCGTCGACCTGTTCCGTGGCCAGATCGAGAAGCAGGACAAAGTCTTCCTGGCCAAAGTCGACAAGAACTTTGCCGCCGTGGACAAGATCCTGGCCAAGTACAAAACCAAGGACGGCGGTTATGAGACCTACGACAAGGTCAAGGAAACCGACCGCAAGGCCCTGGTGGGCCCGGTCAACACCTTGGCTGAGGACCTGTCGACCTTGCGCGGCAAGTTGGGTCTGAACTGATTAAAAGCCCCGAGCCATGCATTCATACCGCAAGGCACGGCTCGGGGCCTATTGGTGCTTAGTTCACCGGTGCGTCGGGCTTGAAGTCTTCAATTGGCGCTCCAGTGGGTATCTGCGTTACCGGATCAATCGCATACCATTTAGTGTCTATTTGTACCGCATATGTCGGGCAACTTCGACTCACGCCCAGCTGGCTTCCTGGGTAAGCGCCGCTCGCCTGCCGTGGGGCTAACGCGTCATACGCCCCAAGCCCCCAACGGCATTTCTCAAAGGCGGTGGTCGTCAGAAAAAAGCCTGGCCCCACACAAACCAATTCGCCTCTGAGCACCTGCCTGGCCGCCCCCAGGGCTTTGGGGCCAATCCTGAACACATCAAAAACCCCGTCCAGCGGGTTGAACAAACCGCGCAACGTTTTCGATCCGCCCTTCAGCGCGGTCATCGTAAACGCACGACTGCCGAACGGCACAACCGTTTTGAACCCACTGAAAAAGCCACGTAACCCACCGGTAAACGCAAAGGAAGTAAAGTCGATCACCAGCCCCTTCAGGCCTGCGCCAATGTTGCCGTCGGCGATATCGGCAATCGCCCCCACAAATGGGATCAGGCTTAATACCATCCTGAGGTTTTCACGGGTAAAGACCTTTCCGGAATCAAACGGATAACTGCGTCTTCTCTGTAGCGTTGTCGGCGCGTTGGCGTATTCCAACAGCGTCTCGCGCTTCACATCGAACGTAGCGTTGACGATGGCCCTGGCTATATCGTTGGTTTTTTTCGACGCCCAACTGTTAGGCACAGCACCTGGCGTGCTGCTGGCCCACCTCGACGAACTCTGCCCCGGCAACGTCTCTCCAAACTTTTCGATAATGGCCTTGGTTCGCACGCCGGGACGCAGCTCGCTGCCTGTCTGATAGGCCTGAAGGTCAAAATCTACTTGTGTTGCCTTGCGATAGTCCGCCGGTACATTGGCAAAAGGACCATACGGGACCGTCCCCTCTTCAATCACACCGTCCAACTTTAGCGTAGAGAACAGCAAGTTACGCTTGCACACTTTCATGGACCCCGGGAACATTTCGAGACAGGTATAACCTCCCTCTGGCCCCTTGTTTTTGTAGCGCAACAACACACCCTGCTTGGCCCTCTTTTCGACCACCTTCGAGTCGCTCCCCTGATCCTGGGCCAGGGATTCCCCGGTTTCCTCACGCAACGTGAAAATCTCCACATCGCCGGACTCCAACCCTGTGCGTACATCCAGCGGTGCATTGGCGATCATCAGTTTGATCACCGTTTCCTGTGCGCGACGACTGTCGGCCAGGTATTGGTCCACTGCCGGAGCTACCAGCGGCTTGATACGTGGAAGCTTCTTGATTCTTTCTTCAAAGGTTTCCTGGGAGATAGTGGGGTGCGTGAATGCGTATTTCTTCTCGCCAAAAAGTCGCGTATTCACCCACTGCTGAGCCACGAAAAAAGGGTCCTCCTCAGGTTCTCCGGCAAGGATCAACTCGGTCAACAACGGGGTACGTGTTTCCAGGTGGCCCTCGTTTCTGGCGTCATACGGTTTGTCGGTCACCAGCGTCAACTTGATCTTGGCGATCTCATCCCGCGTCATTTCGGGAAACAACAGAACCAATTGATCAATCAATAGGCTCGTCTGCGAAGGTGGCTCACTTGTCAGGCTCTGGAAGGCCGCGACAGTACTGCTCTGGCGGTCAGCAAACGCTTGCGCGGCCGCCCGATAATCCCCTGCGGAATAAGTCCCATCGCTGGTTTTGGGAAACACACCGGCCATCACCGCCCAATCCAACAGAGGCGCAGCCCCCAGGCATTTGATCAGCGTCTCGTGCTCCGGCCCCATGGGTTCGAGTCGGGTAAGGGCTTGCGCCTCCGAGATGTTCAATGCGCGCGAACTGCCTGCCCCACTGAGTTTTTCCGCCATGGCGCAACCCAGGCGCAGGCTCATCCAAGCGGTCGAGCCCACGCTGACTTGGCCAGGAGACAGCTTGAGCGCCTCAGGTGCCTGTGGCGATAACCCAGGATCCGGTTTGATCAGAAACTCGGGGGCCGCCTGTGCCAACAACATATGGGCGATCAAGGGCGCGGTATTGACGTCGGCACCCTTTTTTCTCAATAAGCCTTCAATGTCAGCACGTACTTCGTCCAAGGTACGACCAAGGTTGTTGGGCTGATAAATGTCGTAGCCCGCAACCATCCCAGGCTTGCCAGGCATCTGTGCATTGACGCTGGCCTTGATGGTGGCCGCCAGGAGTTGATGGCGGGTAGCCTTTGACAGCTGTTTGCCGCCGGTAACCTCAGCCATATTCAACTGCTGCGCCAATGCCTGAGCCTTGATGATCGCCTCGTGCGAGTCGAAAAACTGCTGCAGTTGCAGGTCAGGGTCGCGGGGCAAATTTGTCCGGGCCATATGGCTGGCGAACAGTTCGGACACCGAGCCAGGCCCGCTGGACGCTGCCTTCAACACGTTCAGGTCAGCGGGCGACAGCGCGCCAGGGGCCCATGTATAAGGTGACAAACGGGCATAGTCACCCTGCGTTGGCGCGGGTGGCAGCTTGGCGGTCAGCCAACTGATGGCCGAATTGATCTGCGTAACCGTTTCGGGGCTTCCCAGCCCGGAAAACGCCAGTACTTGCCGCACGTCATAAACGGCCTGGGAGTACAGGGCATTCCCGGTCGCCTTGCTCATCTCTACCAGTTGATGGAGGTCGTTATTGAGCGCGTGGATAGCGGCTTTTTCGGCCGGGCTGCCACCTATCGAAACGTTGTAGATCTCTTGGTCAAGAATGACTTGAACACTGATCCATTGATTGGCCGAGTCACGTATCTCAAGGCTTCCATTGGATATCCTGTAAACGCTCTCAGCACCACCCAGACCGGACCTCTCGATGAAAGCCTTGAACGCCGGCCTGCCCAGCCACTCAACAAAACGTTCACGGGGCGCATGACTTTTGTGTGCCAGCGTCGATTCAGGATAAACGGTGGCGTACTGCGCGCTCAGAGTGGGCGTATCACCCTCCCCACGGTCCTTGACCAACCCTCGCAACTGAGAGGTGAGGTGCGTTCGCACATCAATGTCACTGTTGTGCTGCATGAGCTGCTCATACTGCCGGCGCCACTGGTCGCGATGCTGGTCGGATATCGGCGGCCAGCCGTGTTTTTTCAGGCGTTTCCCAAGCGCCTTTGCATCTATTTGAGGGGCCGGATATTCCACACCGTAGAATTCAAGCACCGCATTAAAATCGCGAAATTTGACCGTGTGCTGGCCCGGCAGCAATACACCCATATCACTCGGCTTCAACTGCTTCACTGCCGCACTCACTTTCGCGCTGACCTCCCACCAGCCGGAGCCGTCGGTGGTCGTGAAGGTTCGCGCGACTGTTTTGCCGTCAACCACCACTGTGCCTTCGACCCTGTCGCTGAAAACAAGCGCAGTTGATAGATCCAGGCCTTTGGATGTGAGCCAGGCCTGCACCTGTGGCTCGTTCACCGCCTCAGTGTAGGCATCAATGAAGGGCCTTATCGAGGCACCTGGTGGAAACGGGTCGGCGTTCAGTTTGTGGGTAGTCAGCAGATGAGTGAGGGTTTTCTGCAGGCTGCTGTCGGCTTTTTTTGCTTGCGCCAATGCGGGATAAACCGCTGTTTTGCGCTCAGCGTCGGGGGCGTGCGCGTCACTTTCAGACGCAACCTCGCGCGTCTTGCGTATCGATGCGGGTTCAAACTTGAATTGCGTCAGCTGTCCGCGTACCGGGCGGGGTGCGCCTGCAGGCGGCCCGTTTTCAATCATTGGCAAAACAGCGGGGTCAGGCGTTGCAGGCTTTACAGCAGGCCCCGTGGGGAGCTGCATCTGAGACAGGTGGGGATGACTGACAACTGTAACGCTACCCTTGGCAAGACTTGTCGACATTCAAAAATTCTCTCTACCGGTTGGGTTGATGAGAGTTCTCGTCCCTAAAAACAGTCGGTTAAGAAAATATTAAGAATTCTTGAGATGCAGAGTAGGAAATTTCTCGATTGACTGAGGAATAGTGTGAAAACCTGAGCGCTTGAACCGGCACCGAAAGGATGTGCCCGTTGTGGGCCACCATCTGGCGACCAAGCCCTTGCGGGTGGGAGATCCACTCAATGAGCGCAGGTATGTGCGCACAAGCGAGTGGCAGCGTGCACGTCCCTTAGATCTGTTCCACAGAGAAATGTACGAACCTGGGTGTAGGCAAACTCTCAAGATGGCGAAGACCTTCTGAGAGTTCGCGGTAACGCGTCCGCTTTCCTACAAGATCCGGTAAAGCAACCGCTCAATCCGCACCCGGCTGACCCGGCGCAAAAACTTGCCGACTGCTGGCGGATACTCCACCAGGGTCTGCAATTGCTGATACCGCTCGATGCGCGTGGTGTGCTGGAAGATCTGCGCGAGCTCTGTGCGCCGCGGCGCCAGCCACTCGCCCTTGGGATCATCGATCAGCAAGGCATTTTCCAGATCGAGGCGGAATGCCCGTGGGTTGAGGTTGTTGCCCGTGAGCAAGGTGTAACGCTGGTCGACCCACATACCCTTAAGGTGATAAGTGTTGTCGCCGTCACGCCATAAGTGCAGGTTCAACTGGCCGCTGTCGATCATCGGCTGATGGCGTTTGGCGAAGCGGCGCAGGCTGATTTCATACAGGTAAGGCAAGGCCGAGATCACCTTGAACGGCTCGCTGGGCGGGATGTAGAAATCGTTGGCGGTTTTGTCGCCGACGATAATGTCGACCTTCACCCCACGCGCCAGGGCGCGGTTTATTTCGCGGGTCACCGGCAGCGGCAGGTTGAAATACGGCGTGCAGATGGTCAGTTGATGCTGGGCACTGGCAATGAGTTCGAGGATCACCCGGTTCAACGGATTGTTCTTGCCCACACCCAGCAACGGGCTGACCGACAAGTGCCCATTGGGCAGCAAACCTGTGGTGGTGTCGTAGGTCGCGTGCTTCAAGCGGCTGCGCAAGTCACCGATGTCATTGCGCAGGCTGCGGGTGGTCGGCAGGTTTGGCAGGTCCAGGCGATGCACGGCTTTGGACGCGACCAGGCCGTGTTCCACCAGGTGTTGCATCGAATCAGCCAAGGACTTGCTGTGGATCAGGTGATAGCGGTCAAAGCGGTATTTGTCGAACTTGTGCAAGTACACATTGTTCAGGCTGGCGCCGCTGTACAGCACGCTGTCATCGATCACAAAGCCCTTGAGGTGCAACACGCCGAACAGTTCGCGGGTTTGCACCGGCACGCCGTACACCGGTACTTCGCTGGCGTGGGAGTGGGTCATGGCCTGGTACCAGGCGCTGTTGCCCGGCTGCTTGCCGGCGCCGATCAGGCCGCGCTGGGCGCGCAACCAGTCAACCACCACCACGATATCCAACTCGGGCCGTGCCGCCTTGGCGGCGTGTAAGGCGTCGTAGATTTCCTGCCCCGCTTCGTCCTGCTGCAAGTACAGCGCGACGATGTAGATGCGTTGTGTGGCCTGGGCGATTTTTTCCAGCAGGCACAGACGGTACGCAGCGGCACCGGACAGCACGTCGATGGCATCGGGAGACAGCGGGAAACCACGCAGTTTGGGCAACAGGGAGCGTTTGAAGAACGACGGCATAAGGCTCGCAATGGGTCGAATCCGAAGAGGCACAGAGCTTACACCATGGGGCTGCTCAGGTCTCGTCGCGGCCAATGGAAAAAATTTAATTGACCATGAAGAACGATCGTTCTACTGTTTGTTTCATGAACGATATTAACAGCAACGAAACCCGCGACATTATCCTCGACGTCACCGAGAAGTTGATCTATCGCCACGGCATCGCCGCCACCGGCATGGAGTTACTGGTGAAAACCGCCGGCGTCTCACGCAAAAGTATTTACCGTTACTTTGCCAATAAAGACGAGCTGGTCATCGCTGCCCTGCAACGCCGCGACGCACGCTGGATGCAGTGGCTACGCACTGAAGTGGAACGCAGCGAAGGCAGCGGCGAGCGCCTGCTGGCGCTGTTCAGCGCACTCAAGGCCTGGTTTGGCTCGGCAGACTTTCGCGGCTGCGCCTTTATCAACACCAGTGGCGAAACCGGCGATGCGCAAGACCCGGTGCGCCTGCTGGCCAAGGCGCATAAACAAAAACTGTTCGAGTACGCCCTCGAACTGTGTAAAGCACATGGCACCCCCGACCCCGAACGGCAGGCAGCGCACCTGCTGATTCTGATCGATGGCGCCATTACCGTTGCCCTGGTCATGGGCGATTCAACAGCAGCTGATAATGCGCAATGCATGGCGCGAACGTTATTAGGACTTTGAACGCACAGGCTGAGCAACTTTCGACAACACCTTGGTATTGATAGGAGCTGCCCCATGTCATCGACAGCAGAACAACGTCCGCCGCTGCCACCGTTCACGCGTGAATCGGCCATTGAAAAAGTGCGCCTGGCCGAAGACGGCTGGAACTCCCGCGACCCGCAACGCGTGTCGCTGGCGTATACCCTGGACACGCAGTGGCGAAACCGTGCCGAATTCGCGCATAACCGCGAAGAGGCCAAGGGTTTTCTCACGCGCAAGTGGGCCAAGGAACTGGATTATCGGCTGATCAAGGAGTTGTGGGCATTCACCGGCAACCGTATCGCCGTGCGCTATGCCTATGAGTGGCATGACGACTCCGGCAACTGGTTCCGTTCCTATGGCAACGAAAACTGGGAATTCGACGAAAACGGCCTGATGGCCAACCGTTTTGCCTGCATCAACGATCTGCCGATCAAAGCAACCGAGCGCAAGTTCCACTGGCCGTTGGGCCGGCGCCCGGATGATCATCCGGGGTTATCCGACCTCGGCCTGTAAGCCACACGCATAGGTATCTACACAACCGGTTATTGTGGCGAGCAGGCTTGTCCTGCTCGCCACAGGAGAAATTGGCGGCCTTCAAGCCAGCTCCCACATTGGACCATCAGCCTCTGTCAGTCCTGATTCAGGCCGACGCGATACAGTACGCCCTTGTCCTCATCGGTCAGCACGTACAGGAAGCCGTCCGGCCCCTGACGCACATCGCGAATCCGTGCCTTCAACCCGCCCAGCAGGCGCTCCTCGTGGATCACCTTGTCGCCATCGAACTGCAGGCGAATCAACTCCTGGCTGGCCAACGCACCGATAAACAGGTTGTGGTCCCAGGCTTTGAAACGCTCGGCGTCATAGAACGCCATGCCACTGATGCCGGGTGATTTTTCCCAGACGTGGTGGGGTTCCACAGTGCCCTCCACAGCCTTGCCCTTGGCTTCCGGAATCGGCGTCAGCGAATAATTGATGCCGTGGGTTGCCAGGGGCCAGCCATAGTTTTTGCCGCGCTCGATGATGTTGATTTCATCGCCACCGCGCGGGCCATGTTCGTTTTCCCAGATCGTGCCGCTCCAGGGGTTCAACGCCAACCCCTGCGGGTTGCGCTGGCCATAGGACCAGATCTCCGGGCGCACGCCCTGCTGGCCCACAAAGGGGTTGTCTTCCGGCACACGGCCATCCGGGTAAATGCGCACGACCTTGCCTTGCAACTTGTCCAGGTCCTGGGCCGTCGGCCGGTCATTGTTCTCGCCCAGGGTCACAAACAGGTAGCCGTCCCGGTCGAACGCCAGTCGCGAGCCGAAGTGATTGCCGGTCGACAGTTTGGGCTCCTGGCGCAATATCACTTTGAAGTCTTTGAGCCCGCTCAAATCATCGGCCAAACGCCCACGCCCCACGGCAGTGCCGGCCTTGCCACCCTCGCCGCCGCCTTCGGCATACGACAGGTAGACCAGGCGGTCTTGCTTGAAGTCTGGCGACAGCACCACGTCGAGCAAACCGCCCTGCCCTTTGGCCCACACCTGCGGCACGCCGGTCAGCGGCGCAGAGAGCTTGCCGTCCGGGCTGACAAAGCGCAGGTGGCCGGGGCGCTCGGTCACCAGGAAGCCTTGTTTGTCCGGCAGAAACGCCACGGCCCACGGGTGATCGAGGCCTTTGGCAATGGGGGTGGCAGTGATGCTGCCTTGCTCACTGGGGAACTGCTGGGCATCCGCCGCCATGACGGCCGTCACGGGCAGCAGGGTTGCGCAGATAGCGGCTAACAGGGTTTTGCGTAGAAACATAAGACAGAGTCCTTACCGGCGATTGCCGTTGGCATCGTAAGTGGGCGCTTTGGGTGCAGTGGCAGGACGGCTCGGGGCCGCGTTACGTGTTGGGTAACGATTGCCGATACCGCCGTTTTCCACGGTCGGTACAGGGCCGGTCGGTGCGGGTTGAACCCCGCGGGTGGCGGCCGGCGCATTGGGCTGGGTGCCCTGCATGCTGTTGGGGTTAGCCCGATGGATTGGGCTGTTATTGGTGTTGTAGCTGCCGGGCAGGTTCTGCGCCTGGGCCAATGGCGCGAGGGCCAGGCCCAGCGCGACTACGGCGAGGTAACGCACACAGCTGTTCATGACAAAGCCTCATTGGGGCGAGTAGTACGTGCTTTCGATAACACGCTACGCCTTGGGTTCGGCTTTCGACATTAAATAGTTTCTCATCAGATGTAACACGATCTGTCCGCGCATCCGTCCGCCGAAACTTTTGCGCCAGCCTGCGAGTCACCAGAACACCGACTCTTCTCAAGGAACCGCAGCCATGCCAAGGGCAATCTGGAAAGGCGCCATCAGTTTCGGCTTGGTCCATATCCCGGTCTCGCTGGTCTCGGCCACGTCCTCCCAGGGCGTTGACTTTGACTGGCTGGACAAACGCAGCATGGACCCGGTGGGCTACAAGCGCATCAACAAGACGACTGGCAAGGAAGTCACCAAAGACAATATCGTCAAGGGCGTGGCCTTTGAGAAAGGCCGCTATGTGGTGCTCAGCGAAGACGAGATTCGCTCGGCCCACCCCAAGTCGACCCAGACCATCGAAATCATCGCCTTTGTTGCCGCCGACCAGATCCCGCTGCAAAACATCGACACGCCCTACTTCCTGGCCCCGGACAAACGCGGCGGCAAAGTTTACGCGCTGCTGCGTGAGACCCTGAAAAAAACCGCCAAGGTCGCCCTGGCCAATGTGGTGCTGCACACCAAACAGCACCTGGCAGCGCTGATGCCGCTGGAATCAGCGCTGGTATTGGTGATGCTGCGCTGGCCCGCCGAAGTGCGCAGCCTCGACGAACTGGAACTGGGCAGTGACGTCACCAAACCGAGCCTGGCCAAGGGCGAATTGGACATGGCCAAGCGCCTGGTCGAAGACATGAGCGCCGACTGGCAGCCGGACGACTACCGCGACAGCTTCCAGGAAAAGATCATGGCGCTGGTGGCGAAGAAGGCCAAGGCCGGCAAAATAGAAGACGTCGAAAGCCAGCCAGGCAGCGAAGAACGCAAATCTGCCGATGTAATCGATCTGACCGAACTGCTCAAGCGCAGCCTGGCCGGCAAGCCCGCAGCAAAAAAAACGACCGCGAAAAAAACCAGCAAAAAGGCCTCTTGAGCCCGCCATCAGCAGGAGAACGCCATGGCCAAGCCCCTGAGCGAATACACGCGCAAACGCGACTTCGAGATCACCGCAGAGCCCGCAGGCGATGCACCTGCCAGCAAATCCAAAGCCTCGGCATTGTCATTCGTGATTCAAAAACACGACGCGCGCAACCTGCACTATGACTTTCGCCTGGAACTTGATGGCGTACTCAAAAGCTGGGCGGTGCCCAAAGGCCCGAGCCTGGACCCCAGCCAGAAACGCCTGGCGGTCCACGTTGAAGACCACCCACTGAGTTACGGCAACTTCGAAGGCAATATCGCCGCCGGGCAGTATGGCGCCGGCGATGTGATCGTGTGGGATCGCGGGGTCTGGCAGCCTCACGACGATCCGCACAAGGCGTATGCAGCCGGCAAACTCAAATTCACCCTGGTCGGTGAAAAACTCTCCGGCGATTGGGCGCTGGTACGCACCCGCCTCAAGGGCAGCGGCGACAAGGAGCAGTGGTTGCTGATCAAGGAAAAGGATCAGCAAGCCCGCCCGGCGGAAGACTATGACATCGTAAAGGCCCAGCCCAAAAGCGTGCTCAGCGATGCCACCGTGGGCAAGCCCGCGCCTGCACCGCGGGCAAAGCGCCAGAAAGCCAAGACCGCCCTGCCCGATCAATTCGCGCCACAACTGGCCACCCTGGTCGACCGCGCCCCGCCCGGCGATTGGCAATACGAGATCAAATTCGACGGCTACCGCATGCTGGCGCGTATCCGCGACGGCGATGTGCGCCTGTTCACCCGCAACGGTCATGACTGGACCGAGCGTTTGCCGCGCCAGGTCAAGGCCCTTCAAGCCCTCAAGCTCAAGGGCAGCTGGCTGGATGGCGAAGTGGTCAGCCTTAACGCCGATGGTTTACCGGACTTCCAGGCGTTGCAAAATGCGTTCGATATCGGCCGCAGCCTGGACATCGTTTACTACCTGTTCGATGCACCTTTTTTACACGGAAAAGACCTGCGTGAAGCGCCCGTGGAACAGCGCCGTGCTGCGCTTAAATCCGCGCTGTCGGGCAGCCGCAGCAAATTGCTGCGGTTTTCCGAAACCTTCGCCGCCAACCAACGCGACATCTTCGAAAGCGCCTGCGACCTGGCGCTCGAAGGCGTGATCGGCAAGCGCGTCGGCAGCCCGTATGTGTCCAGCCGCAGTGCCGACTGGATCAAACTCAAGTGCCGCCTGCGTCAGGAGTTCGTGATCGTCGGCTATACCCGTCCCCAGGGCTCGCGCACCGGCTTCGGCGCGTTGCTGCTGGCGGTCAATGACGACAACGGCTTGGTGTATGCCGGGCGTGTCGGCACCGGGTTTGATCAGCACGCGCTCAAAGCGATTTACGCCCAGCTCACGCCTTTGGCGCGCAAAACTTCGCCACTGCAAAACTCGCTGACCAACAGCCAGGCACGCGGCGTGCACTGGGTGGAGCCCGAGCTGGTCGGCGAAGTCAATTTCGCCGAATGGACCCGCGAAGGCGTGGTACGCCAAGCCTCATTCGTGGCGATGCGCAGCGACAAGCCTGTGGCGCAGATCATCCATGAGCAACCGCGCGCGGCCAAATCTCTCAAGCAGGCCTCAGTGCCGAAAAAAGCCGGCAACGGCGTGAACATCACGCACCCCGATCGCGTGATCGATCCACGAAGTGGCACGCAAAAGCAGCAGTTGGCAGACTTTTACGCCAGCATCAGCGAATGGCTCCTGCCGTTTCTGCGCCATCGGCCGGTCTCGCTACTGCGCGCGCCGGATGGCATCGAAGGCGAGCAATTCTTCCAAAAACATGCAGAGCGCCTGGCCATTCCCCATATCAAACAACTGGACCAGAACCTCGACCCTGGCCATGCACGGCTGATGGAAATCGACACCACCAAAGCCCTGCTCGGCGCCGTGCAGATGGGCACCATTGAGCTGCACACCTGGGGCGCGACTGCCGACAAAATCGAAACCCCGGACCGGTTTGTGCTCGATCTCGACCCGGACCCGGCGCTGCCCTGGAAAAGCATGCTGGAGGCCGCGCAATTGACCCTGTCGGTACTGGATGAGTTGGGCCTTGAGGCGTTCGTCAAAACCAGCGGTGGCAAAGGCCTGCACGTGGTCATCCCGCTGGCGCGCCGGGACGGCTGGGAGACAGTAAAGGCCTTTGCCAAGGCCATCGCACAGTTTATGGCACAGCAACTGCCTGAACGCTTTACCGCTACCAGTGGCCCGAAGAACCGCATTGGCAAGATCTTTATCGACTACCTGCGCAATGCCCGCGGCGCGAGTACGGTGGCGGCCTATTCGGTACGGGCACGCCCGGGCCTGCCGGTCTCGGTGCCGGTGAGCAAGGACGAACTGAACGGGTTACGCGGTGCGCAGCAATGGACGGTGGCTAATCTGCATGAGCGTTTGAGCACGCTCAAGGATGACCCCTGGGCCGGTTACGCCAACCGGCAGAAGATCAGCAAGAAGATGTGGGGCAAGCTGGGGGCGCAGCCGCCACAGTGATTGGCATCCAGCGTCCGCCGCCGATACGAAAGCGTCGGGGATCGCTTTGGCCAGGCCCCCAGCAAAGCCAACACAGCAAGCAAACCACCAGCGTTCTTGAATACGGTACCGCGCTTCATGCAAAAACCTCGACGAACAGGGATGGTGTTTGTGTGCCGACATCCCTGTCGTTAAGGCTAACGTTTGGCGGGGGCCATAAATTCCGGCCCGATTGGATCTTTTATCGTGCTGGCAAGAATACGGTCGATATGTGTCAGGTCATCGGCGGTCAGGTGCCAGCCAAACACCTCTTCAAAACCCTTCAATTGTTCCGGGCGGCGCGCGCCCCACAGTGCAATGGTCGGGCCTTGGTCCAACACCCAGCGCATGGCCAGGGCCAGCACCGACTTGCCATGGCATTCGCGCGCATAGCTGTCCAGCGCCGCCACAGCCGCCAGGTATTGCTCGAAACGCGGTGCCTTGAATTTGGGATCAAGCTTGCGCACATCATCCCCGGCAAAGCGGGTGGCCGAGTGCATGCTGCCGGTCAGCAAGCCACGGCACAGCGGGCCATAGGCCAACAGCACCAGCGAGCGCTGGCGGGCATAGGGCAGGATGTCGCTGTCGATGGCGCGCTCGAACAGGTTGTAGGGCGGCTGCACGGTGGCCAGCGCCGTGTGCCGACTGAAGTCGTCCATTTGCGCGCAGGAATAGTTGCTCACGCCAACGGCAAGGATCTTGCCCTCGCGGCGCAGGCGCTCGAGCTCTTCGGCGGTTTCTTCCTGGGCCACCAGCGGGTCGGGCCAGTGCACCTGGTACAGGTCGATATAGTCGGTGTCCAGGCGCACCAAAGAGTCTTCGACTTCTTTGCGGATGCGCCGCGCCGTGGCATTGCGCCGGGTGGTGCCGTCGTCCCATTGCAGGCCGGCCTTGGTGGCAATCACCGCGCTGTGGCGCATGCCGCGCACGGCCTTGCCGATCAGTTCTTCGGACAGCCCAAGGCCATACACCGGCGCGGTGTCGATCAGGTTGATGCCGCAGTTCAATGCATGACGAATGGTCTTGATCGACTGCTCGTTGTCCGCACCGCCCCACAAATGCCCCCCCATGGACCAGGTGCCGAGGGCAATCCGCGAGACGGCCTTGTCGATGCCGGCAATCCGGAGGGTCTCGATGCGCATAAAAAACTCCTCGAAGAGCAAAAATACGTAGGAAAACAATTACTCTAGATCATCCGATGTTGAATAGGGCTCAACGCCCCATGCAACCGAACTCCTAGTAAAGAGGCTTGATATGGCGGCTTTTAATCGTTCCGAATTGGCCGATCTGAATGTGTTCATGGCGATCATCCGGCGCCGCAGTTTTCGCCATGCCGCCCATGAGCTGGGCGTGACCACCTCGGCGCTGAGCCACACCATGCGCAACCTCGAAACGCGCCTGGGGGTCAAGCTGCTGTACCGCACCAGCCGCGCGGTGGAACCGACTGACGCCGGCACCCTGCTGGCGGAAAAACTCACCCAGGGCTTTGCCGTCATCCAGGACGGTCTCGATACCCTGGAGCTGCACCGCGAAGCGCCGATTGGCCGCTTGCGCATCAATGTGCCACGGGATGCAGCCGTGCTGCTGTTGGCGCCGATCCTCGGCGACTTCACCGACGCCTACCCGCAGTTGCGCCTGGACTTGATCGTCGAAGACCACATGCTCGACATCATTGCCGAAGGCTACGACGCGGGTATCCGCTACGGTGCGACCGTGCCACAGGACATGGTCGCGGTGCCGCTGACCGGCGCACTGCGCTGGATCATGGTCGCCTCCCCCGCCTACCTCGCCCGTCGCGGTACACCTCAGGTACCCAAGGACCTGCTGGAGCACGCGTGCATCCGCATGTACCTGGGCGACAAGACCACCTACAAATGGGAGCTGGGCAACGGTGCGCGCCAACAACGCATCGATGTGCCCGGGCACTTCAGTGCGGCCGACACAGAAACCATCGTCAATGCTGCGTTGCAAGGCGTGGGGATTGCCTATTGCCTGTCCGACCGCGTGCAGCAGCAGCTTGCCGAGGGCCGACTGGTGGAAGTCATGCCGGACTGGGCCTGCATGGGCGAACCGCTGTGCATGTACTACCCGAGCCGCCGCCAGTCGCAACCGGGTTTGCGCCAGTTGATGGATATGATCCGGATGAAAACCATCGGTTCGCAGTTAATGGAAACACATTGAACCTGGGCCAGGCAGGTTGGCCTGGAGGGGGCGAAATATAGGGTTACGACTGAATCGGTGGAAGCAGGGAATCAAACCGAAGCGGCTGTTACGTAAGGGAAATGCCTCGTTAGTTCCCACGTCGAGGCGCTATTCCCACACGCACAACGGCAGCCCACTATGAACAGTGTTTCCAATCAGATCATCGCACGCCCTTCATCTGCTCCAACGTTGCCGCTACTGCCGCCGCTTTCAAGGCCAAAACGTGACACCGCGGCCCCGCAGGAAGCGCAGGCTGCCACACGGGCCAATGGAGACAGCGAACTGGCCATGCAATACGCGATCGCCCTGAACCTGGCTGGCCGTCGCACTCATGTTGAAGACTTCGATCACATTGCTCCCCACTCCACCTTTGGCCAATGGTGGAGGCACTTGCATGATGCCTTCCAATCGCCCGATGTTCAGCAGTGGATCAAGGCCTTGGGGGTTGATACCACCTCGATAAAAATCGATCCCAAATCAGGTCAGATTTCCTTTTACCGTGAGCGCTTTCTTGACCCGCTAAGCACATTACACACGCTGGGCCAGGACGACAGCCAGTGGGCTGCCCTGAGCGGGCCTATCCTGCGGGCCGCGAGCGTCATAGATGGCGAATTTCCTTTTGCGCCTCCCGTCAATAGCCCGGACGCACCTGTACCCTGGAAGCTCGTCGGTCGATTTTATCAGGAGCCACAGAACCTGACGCTGTCTGGCATGCTCAAGCGAGCGGACGAAATCAGCCACCAGACGGGTAACTTCAAAACCCTCGATCCAGACCGCTTTGCGGACAAGATCCAGTCGCGCAGCGAAGAAACACTACAGGAACAGAAAGCGGCACTGGGTGATATCCACAACTGGCACCGGGCGGGCGCTGCACTGCAACGCCTGGCGATGGCCCTGGAGGATGGCAGTAAAAAGTTCGAGGAACTCCAACCCGAACTGGGACAGCCGCTGCCACTGTCTGCAGACAGCACCTACCGGCCAACGGGCACTGGCGCCGCCAACGAAACCAGCCTGCTTCAATTTCTGACGGAGCATGGCATTGACGTCCCCACCAACCCCGAGCAACTGGAAAACCTCTCCAGCGCGCTCCTCACGACACCCCCCAAGGCCGCCCCCCATGGCGACTTGGGCGGCGCGCTGACATGGCCCGAACCACTTGCACGTGACAACCAGACCCAATTAAAGATGGGTATTACCGAAGGAAAATTCGGCGACGTCACATTAAGACCCTTCAAGCATGTCCTGGATTATCTGCTCAACGGCAGATCGATCTCCACGCAGGAACAGCTGAATCCACGGCAGTTGATCAGCAGCTTGATAAGTTCAGACAGAGGCACCGCACTGGGCAAGGCAATTGAAGCCACATTCGAGGCTCGCTCAGTCAAAGGCAGTGTCACCGACTGGCTGCTGGCGGCCTTGGGCGTGGGGAAATACGACCAAGCCCACGGTGAAACACGTATTGAGGGCTACCCCCTGGTTTCAGCCCACAACAGCCATAAATCGGCTTCGAGGGTGGTCAAGGAGCTGGAGGAGCATCTGCTTGCCAACGGCCTTGCTTCCAGCGCGCAAACAGCAGCCGTGCAGGCCCACCTCATGCTCGCCAGTCGCGCACCGCAGTTTCTGGTCAAGGGTATCCCGCAGGAAGTGACGATGGGTTCGCACAGCTGGGTCAGCTTCACCACGGCGGTAGCGCGCGTGGAAGCGAAAGCGCCAGGCGCGACAGCCAACATGGACTACGCGCAAATCATGCTCGCGGCCAATATTGCACCGATCTCGAACGAGGAACGCCAGATCGAATATGCCGCCCAGAACGAGGCGATCAAAGCCTGGGGCGTTCCCAACGGCATGGGCTATCCGACCACGCAGACAGCCCTGTCCGAGGTGCGTGAGGCGTTCAACCGGCATATCAGCGAAATGAGCGAAGCCGCCTCACTGCCGCTCCTCGAGACGCCGACCACCAAAGCCATTGCGGTCGAGCTTTTGAAAAAAGCATGCCCCGGGATGGACCCAGCGCTGTTTGAGAAAAAGTGCATTACGTCGCAGCCCTCTACCCACGTATACCCCGGCCCCTACTCACTGTTGGACCTGCTCATTGATCGCAGGGCGCTTAGATCCCCACCACCAGATTCCGACAACAGAAAGCCTGCGGTATGGGTTTCATCATCAGACGAAATCTATATCGGCGATCTGCTGCCAATCCTCAAAACCCTGCCGGATCCCATCAAGCAGTTCAATGAGGACTTTCGCACGTTCTCTGACGCCGTCAAAAAGGCCACGTCGGCGCAGTTCAAGGTCATGATTTCGAAATTGCAACTGGAAGACCGGCAAAATCTGGCGTTCGGCGAAATCGTCGTACACAAAGAAATTCGCTACGACCGCATTCAAGGCTCCAGTTATGACAAGCGTGTTGAAACAGGCGTGGTACTGGTGGAGACCCTGCGTACCGTCAACGGTAAACCTCAGACCAGGCAGTACGCAATCAACCGGCTGGAGGGCACTATCACCCCGCGGCCGAGCCTGTTTTATGAATCACTCCCGCCCGCCAGCCTTGCCTCTACTGGACCACGTTACATAGCAGACCAGATAACGCCCAGGGGTGAGCACCCCGCGGGAATAACAGACGAACGCAAAGGCGCCACGGGTATACCTGATAGCGTTGCCAGTGCCAGAACCCAATACCTGGCCGATGCATTGATTGAGGATATGAAGCTGCCTGAGTTGGGCGCATATTCCAGGGGAGCAACGACCTTTCAGACGGAACACAGCACCACCGAAGCCATTCGCGAGGTCCTGCTGGGCTTTATTCCGTTCAGGTCGGCCATTAAAAATTTCAACGAGGGCAAGACTGCCGACGGTGTTCTCGACTTGGCGTTCGACATTTTTGGTTTCGTGGTCGGCGTCGGCTCCGCTGCCAAGGCCGCGAGAGCTTCATTTGTCGGTGCTTCCGTGCTGTCAAAAGCTGCCCTGGGGTTCAAGATTGTCGGGCGGGCAGCAGTGGGCGCGCTCAATCCGTTGGGCGGTATTGATGACCTCGCGCGTAGTGCGATAAGGGGCGTAAAGTTTGTAGCCGGCAAAGCCTATAAAGGTGTCAATGATCTGCGCCGTTCGTACCGCCATGTCAACCTGTTGGAGGTGGCCAAAAGGGCCGATATCGCTGAAGGCGCATTCAGTGCCGCCAACAGCGCTCGCAACACAAAAGCCCTGGCTAAGTTCGATGAGGCAACCCATAAGTGGTACGCCTTGGACCCGCGCACGAAGCAGGCCTACGGCAAGCCGCTGGAGAACTTCGCCCCAGACGTGCCAAAACCGGGCGACTCGAATAGTTTGCGAGCAATCTCCAGTGACGACGCAATCCAGAACATCAGCAAGCAACACGGCCTGGCAGCAACCGGGACAATCCAGGTGGGCCAAGAAACAGTCGAGCGCCAGGCTGTGATGTTTCTGGGTAATTGGCATGAATACGATGCATTGAAGCAACGCGCCATGGGCCTGCCCTTGAGAGACTTTAAACCTAACCGCGTTGCTGCCAATGGAGAAGTACGCTCACTGGATGATCTGCACAGTTATGAAGCCCGCTACATCGCCGCAGACGACCTATCGACCACGGGGTTGCAGAACAACGTGTTGGTGGGCCGCAGTAAACGCGAATATGTGAAGGTTGATGGCAGGCTCTTTGAGTCCCAAGTCAAAGACGGCCGGCGCGTCATCCGCCATCCGAACGGCACGAGCCCCGATATACCCGTTCAGGATCTTGGCCCTACAGGGTGGGCACCTTTATCCCGATCCGAACGTTTGCTGGCCGGCGCAGGTGGCACACCGACGCCTTTCAGGCTGGGAGATGGAACCTACGTAGTGCCGATGGACGATATTAAACGCGTGGAAACCTCAGGCAATCCATTCAGGATTACTTACAAAAACGTCGATCAGGAAGTTGCGTTCGACAGCACGGCCGGCGCATGGAGAGGCACCCACGAGCAAGGCCAGCAGTATTACTGGCGAACTACCAAAGGCCACTGGCAACGGGGAACACTTGAAGCGTCCAGGAAGGCTAAAAAAGCCAGCGCCCATCACTATAACTTTGTGGATATTTCGTCGATTCCCAGAATCCCCAAACAACTGGCTCCCGTGCCCAAAACGTTGAACTATTTCTGGGCGGGCCAGGAGATTCCCACCCACTTGGTCGACAACATGACCAAAAACGCCACCCGAGCTTCAGGCTATAAAACAGTCCTGCACGTGGACGCCGACAGCCCCGCTGTGTTCAAACAAATAGAAAGCAAGCTGAAGGAGAAAATTCCCGGCGTGACGGTGCTCAACCTTAATGAAGATGCCGCATTCAAGCAGTTGACGACCGGCGAAATGTACAACTACTTCCGACAAGGGCAAGGGAAGAATCTGGCTGCAGCTTCGGATGTAGCCCGCTACCCGATAATGAATAAACACGGTGGTTTTTACCTGGACACCGATGATCTTATCCAAAGCAACGTCGGTGCCGTCGATGTAGCAGCAGGCGCCGACGATGTGCTGCTCGGTTTACCAGTGACGCACCAAGTGGCCGATTACAAAACGTTCTATAACACCAGTAACTTTGCTACTCGACCCGGCAACCCGGTGCTTGACGAGATAATCAGGGAAATGAATAAACGGTTTGCGACTAACAAACCCTACTTTGCGAATAATCGACCGACTATCACTCGAGGCCCCGAGGGCAGGCTGCAATTCACCCCGGAATTCAAGGAGTATGAGGCAAAAATTTTCGATACCGTAGGGCCGAATATGTTTAATGACACGCTTAAAATGAAAAGACCCGACATGTACGACTTAGGCTTGGATGGCCTCTCTAAAGAAGCAACATTAGTCGATGGCAAACTCGTGGCGCAGGGTCCGGTTGTCAACATTCAACAAAGCGTGAGTGAGGCCTATGCACGTCACGGCGTGGTGGCGCCAGTCACAGCGCCCTACCAGATCCTGAAGACCAAGGAGCATTACTTCCCGCTTCGCTACACGTTCAATGTGAAAGTTGGGGCTGACCATTCCTGGATCAGTACCTGATCGAAACCCGTTGAACCAACCTGCACCGAGTTGCTGGGCCGTCGTTCATGACCTGAGCACTCAGCCAAAGCTGGCGTGGTATGAACGACGAGCCAAGGCGAACGCTCAATCCTGACTTTCGGTGTTGCCTACATCCGCTGCATCATCGAGGTCGTTGAGCGGTACTTCTGCATCATCCATCAATGAACCTGGGTCTTCATTGCCCGGGTCATTGAGTTCTTCATCGTCATCGAGTTCCTGGGACATGACCTTCTCCTCTAACCACCTTGGGTGTCGATATCGGCATCGGTTTCAGGCTTGGGCTCGCGCGTGGGCTTGAAGTCTGGACTGTAGTCGTTTTCCCGGGCTTTGGGGTCGCTGGCAGGTTTCGGGTCTTTTGGCGCATCGGCAGCGGTGCCGGGCGCCGGCTCGCCGCCATCGATGGCCGGGTCGTTACGGTTGCCGGTTTGGGGGTCGTTGCTGGTGTTCATAGGTCACCTCTTGAGTAAAACGCAGCCTGCGTAGAGTTAAGGGTGTGCGCAGCACCACGAAGTTCAAATTGCTTAAGAGACCGGGTTATCCACCTGGATATAAAACGCGTAGGCACCCAGCAGCACCCAGAACACCATAAACAGCCACGGTGCACGCATGGAGAACAGCAGCGACTTGCGATAGCCCTTGTGGGACGATTCGGTCTCGCAGAACAGCGGCGAATCATCGTAGGCCATGCCCATCACCGGCTCACTGCGCAGCAGCTCGCTCTGCTTGTAGTGCCAGTGGTCGATAATTTCGTAGGCGGCGCGAATACCTGGCCAGGCATTCAATGAGCTCAGAATGCCGAGGAAGGCCAGAAACGCGGGCACAACCAAGGTAAAAAACTTGCCCCACTCCGGGTTCAGGTTACCCATGCCGGAGACAAAGGCGATCACCAGGAACGACTGTGCCGAGAGATAGGCGTCGGTACGGTTGGCAAGAATGGTGGTTTCGTACTGGATCTCGCGGCGATAGAAATCGAGGCGGTCTTTGGGTGAGCCGAAAATCTTGGCATTGTGCTCGTTGTGATCGTCCAGGGCGGCTGCCGGTGTGTTGGGAGAGATGATTCTGGGCACGGCGGTGCTCCACAAGGTGACGAGCCTTGTTAGAAGAATCGGGGCTGGATGAAGTTCAAGTTTGTTCATGCACCAATTTGGCGCATTCGCTGCACCCTTGTAGTGAGCGGCGTTTAGTGGCACCACGCTTTTGTGGCGAGCGAGCAAGCTCGCGTTGGGCTGCGTAGGGGTCCCAATAAAAGCGGGAGCGCTGCGCACTCCAGCGCGAGCAAGCTCGCTCGCCACAAAAGCTCGCTCGCCACAGGGGAATAACTGCCTTGAACACCGTTCCGGCACAAGCATTGCTTAATGCATTCATCTGCCCGGATACAGGAGCATTCGTTACCCCCCGACCCAGAGCCGACCCCATAAGAAAGTAAGGACCAGGCCCGTTGGCACCCTCAGCCACAGGCTCATAAAAATATGCGTTTTTTTAAGCGGCAGTGCCACCCAAGGCAACCCTGGGCACTGACAAGGTACTGGAATGGCTCGATCTTTCTTTGATGAAATGAATGACGCAAACGGCGCCTGCCGTGCGCACTATCAGGACTTCTCCCGCTGGCTGGCCAATACGCCGCCGGAACTGTTGGCCCAACGGCGTCGCGAAGCCGATTTGCTCTTCCACCGCGCCGGGATCACCTTCACCCTCTACGGCGACGAACAAGACACCGAGCGCTTGATCCCCTTCGATATCATCCCGCGCAGCATCCCCGCCAGTGAATGGGCCATGATCGAACGCGGCTGCATCCAGCGCGTCAATGCGTTGAACATGTTCCTTGCCGATATCTATCACGACCAGCGCATCATCAAGGCCGGGATCATCCCGGCGGACCAGGTGCTGGGCAACGAGGGTTATCAAAAGGCGATGGTCGGGCTGGACCTGCACCGTGACATCTACTCACATATTTCCGGCGTGGACCTGGTACGCGACGGCGACGGCACCTACTACGTGCTTGAAGACAACCTGCGCACCCCCAGCGGCGTGAGCTACATGCTCGAAGACCGCAAGATGATGATGCGCCTGTTCCCGGAAGTGTTCGCCAAGCAGCGCATCGCGCCGGTGGACCACTACCCCAACCTGCTGCTCAAGACCCTGAAAAGCTCGAGCCGGCTCGACAACCCCAATGTGGTGGTGCTGACGCCGGGGCGTTTTAACAGCGCGTTCTTCGAGCATGCGTTCCTGGCCCGGGAAATGGGCGTGGAGCTGGTGGAAGGCGCCGATCTGTTCGTGCACGACCTGAAAGTGTTCATGCGCACCACCGACGGTCCTAAACCAGTGGACGTGATCTACCGGCGTATCGACGACGCATTCCTTGACCCCCATGCCTTCAACCCGGACTCCATGCTTGGCGTGCCCGGCCTGGTCGCCGCTTACTGCGCCGGCAATGTGGTGCTGGCCAACGCCATCGGCACCGGCGTGGCCGATGACAAGTCCATCTATCCTTACGTGCCGGAAATGATCCGCTTCTATCTGGACGAAGAGCCGGTGCTGCAAAACGTACCGACCTTCCAGTGCCGCAAACCGGATGAACTGTCCCATGTGCTGGCGCATTTGCCGGAACTGGTGGTCAAGGAAACCCAAGGCTCCGGCGGCTACGGCATGCTGGTTGGCCCGGCTTCAACGGCTGCCGAAATCGAGGACTTCCGCCAACGCATCAAGGCGCGCCCTCACGCCTACATCGCCCAGCCGACGCTGAGCCTGTCCACCTGCCCCACCTTCGTCGAAAACGGCATCGCGCCACGGCACATCGACCTGCGCCCGTTTGTGCTCTCGGGCAAGGAAACCCGACTGGTGCCTGGCGGGCTGACCCGTGTAGCGTTGAAGGAAGGCTCGTTGATCGTCAACTCGTCGCAAGGCGGCGGAACCAAGGACACCTGGGTGGTGGAGGGCTGAGTATGTTGAGTAGAACCGCCGCAGATCTGTACTGGATGTCCCGTTACCTGGAACGTGCCGAGAACCTGGCGCGCATGCTGGAAGTCAGTTATTCGCTGTCGTTGATGCCCCAGGCCGGGCGCAGTGACGGGCTGGATGAGTTGGCCATGTCGCTGCTCAGCAGCGGCACACTGGACAGCTACCTCGAACGTCATAAACAACTGGACGCCGAACGCATGCTGCACTTCTTCGCCCTCGACGAAGAAAACCCGGCCAGCATCTACAACTGCCTGCGCGCCGCCCGTGGCAATGCCCACGCCGTACGCGGGCGCATTACCGCCGACATGTGGGAAAACCTCAACGCCACCTGGCTGGAAATGCGCAGCATCGCCGCCGGCGGCCTGGCGCGCCATGGCATCAGCCACTTTTGTGACTGGGTCAAACAGCGCTCGCACCTGTTTCGCGGGGCCACCTCCGGCACCATCATGCGCAATGACGCCTACCGGTTTATTCGCCTGGGCACCTTTGTCGAGCGTGCGGACAACACGTTGCGTCTGCTGGACGCGCGTTATGAAATGTTCGGCGAAGAATCCGAAGAGGTCAGCGACCTTTCGGCACGCGGCTATTACCAGTGGAGCGCCCTGCTCCGCGCGTTGTCGTCATTTGAGGCTTACACCGAGCTGTACCCGAATGCGCTGAATGCGCGCTCGGTCTCGGAGTTGCTGCTGTTGCGCAGTGATGTACCGCGCTCACTGCACGCGTGCATCGAGGAGTTGAGCCATATCCTCGCCGACCTGCCCGGCAGTTACGGGCGCGAGGCTCAACGCCTGGCGGCCGAGTTCGAAGCGCGGCTGCGTTATACCGGCATCGATGAAATCCTGGAGGACGGCTTGCACAGCCGGCTCACGGACTTTATTGACACGGTGCGCGAACTGGCGCGGGCGATTCACAGCTCGTACCTGGAAGTGGTGTGAGTGCATTCGGGTTACTTATCTGTCAATTCGGGTGATTGACCCTGCTTGAGTGCCGCTCTTATGTTGGGCAGGTGAACGACCTTCCCAACATAAGAACAGGTACAGCCCATGTCCGAACTCCACCTGAACCCCGCCGCCGCCCACACCCTGCAACGCTGGCACGCCATGCTGGCCGCACGCGACCTCAACGCCCTGCCCGAACTGCTCGCACCTGAC
This sequence comes from Pseudomonas sp. PA-5-4B, assembly GCF_021606215.1. Taxonomy (NCBI): domain Bacteria; kingdom Pseudomonadati; phylum Pseudomonadota; class Gammaproteobacteria; order Pseudomonadales; family Pseudomonadaceae; genus Pseudomonas; species Pseudomonas sp. PA-5-4B. The sequence goes on from NZ_WKDB01000009.1 coordinate 118,245, forward strand.
GCGGTGTTCCGCTCGCCCATGGCCCATACGCCCTACCCCGGCGCGCCGGTGGTGTCGATGATCCTCAACACGGTGATCAAGGTGTTCCAAGACTTCGCCTATCACCGTGAACTGGCGAGTGCCGATGGGCTTAACGTGGTGCTGGAGTTCAGCGCGCGCGTGGGTGAAAAACAGCTCAAGGGTATCGATATGATTCGCTTCAATGAGCAGGGGCAGATCGTCGAGTTTGAAGTGATGGTGCGCCCCCTGAGCGGGTTGCAAGCGCTGGGTGAGGAAATGGGCCGCCGGCTGGCGCCGTACCTGGCCAAGGCCAAATCCTGAAGACGATCGTTCCCACGCTCCGCGTGGGAATGCCTCTTGTGACGCTCTGCGTCACGTCTTGGGACGCGGAGCGTCCTGGGCTGCATTCCCACGCAGAGCGTGGGAATGATCAGTCCGGGTGGTTATTGGTTTTTGACTAATACCGGCTCGGCACGGTATTGGTCGGGGAACAGTTTCTTGAGCTGCGCCACCTTGGGCAAATCATTGATCACAATGTACGGGTAAGACGGGTTCTCGGTCAGAAAATCCTGGTGATAGGACTCCGCCGGGTAGAACGTCTTGCCCATCTCGACCTTGGTCACGATCGGCTTGTCGAACGCTTTGGCGGCGTCCAACTGGGCGATATAGGCCTGTGCGACTTTTTGCTGCTCGGCATTTTGCGCAAAGATTTCCGAACGGTACTGGGTGCCGCTGTCCGGACCTTGGCGGTTCAGTTCAGTGGGGTTGTGGGCCACCGAGAAGTAGATCTGCAACAGCTTGCCGTAGCTGACTTTGCTCGGGTCGTAAGTCACCGACACGGATTCGGCGTGGCCGGTATCGCCGTCGCTGACCGACTCGTACTGGGCCGTGTTTGCAGCGCCGCCGTCATAGCCGGATACGGCGTTTTTCACGCCTCGCACATGCTGGAACACACCTTGGACACCCCAGAAGCAACCCCCGGCGAACACCGCGGTTTGCAGGTTGCCGGGCTCGGCCGGCAGGTCCATGGCCGGCGGCGCGATCATCACGGCCTCTTCGCCGCCACCGAAGGAGAACGCCGAGCTTTGGCCGACGAAAGCGGCGAAGGCCAGTGCGGGTAAAATCTTGAGAAGCTTCATAGAACTCACTCCAGTACGCGGTCAAGTGTGGGAGCTGGCTTGCCTGCGATGGCA
>NZ_WKDB01000090.1:0-21318 GCF_021606215.1 Pseudomonas sp. PA-5-4B
ATCTATATCGGCTGGGAGGGCCTCATCGCGGGCAAGTCCGGCTCCCACAGGAGACCGCGATCCACTGTGGGAGCGGGCTTGCCCGCGATGCGCGAAGCGCAAGGGTTTTACTTTTTCAGGTCTTCGGCACCCTGCAACGGTTCATCACCCAGCAGCAAGTCCTTGTCGTGGCTGACCTCTTCTTCTTCGAACAGGCGCCAGGTCTTGTCGCCCTCCACGCCGAGCAATTCCACGAAGCGCCGGCCCTCTACCTTGTCGGTCACCTGGCCGATGTAGCGGCCGGGTTCGCTGTCGCTGCGGGTCAGGTTGATCTTGCGATCCTTCTGCGGCTGGGTCGGGGAAATCAGGTTCAGTTCCAGAGTGTTCGGGTTGCTGTAGCCCGTCAGTTGCAACTCGACTTCACCGGTCAACTCGTCCAAGTGCAATTTGCCGCGCAGTTGCAGGGTCTGGGCCAGCCGCTCACGGTCCAGGGAGCGGTTGATGCCTTTGCCGGCCTCGTAGTAGTTGTCGTTGACCAGGTTGTCCGGGTTCTTCACCGCAATGGTCACCATTGACAGGGTCAAGGTCACCGAGCAGGCCAGGATCCCAATGATGATCCAGGGCCAGAGGTGCTTGTACCAAGGGCTTGCGGCAGTAGCTGCGGGCATTGTTGTGCTCTCTGTTATTAGCGGACTTGTGGGCCGATGAATCGGCTCTTGGCTTCAATGTGGACGCTGTCGTCGTCGGCATCCTTGAGGATGAATTTCACCTCGTTGGTGCTCGATGGCAGTTGCTCAGGGGCGCTGGACAGCTCTACCGGCATCGTGAAGATCTCCCCGGCGGCGACCTTGATCTCGCGTCGGCCTTGCAGCTTGAGATCCGGCAGGCCCGAGGCATCGAGCACGTAAGTGTGGTCGCGCTGGTCCTTGTTCATGATTTTCAGGCTGTAGACGTTTTCGATGCGGCCTTCGGCGTTTTCGCGGTAGAGCACGCGGTCTTTGCTGACGTCGAAGCCCACCAGCGAGCGCATGAAAAATGCACCGGCCAACAGGCCGATCATCGCCAGCAGCACCAAGGCATAACCGATCAGGCGCGGGCGCAACTTATGGGTTTTCTGCCCGGACAGGTTGTGCTCGGTGGTGTAGCTGATCAGGCCGCGCGGGTAGTCCATTTTGTCCATGATGTTGTCGCAGGCGTCGATACACGCGGCGCAACCGATGCACTCGATTTGCAGGCCGTCACGGATGTCGATGCCGGTGGGGCACACCTGCACGCACATCGTGCAGTCAATGCAATCGCCCAACCCCTGGGCCTTGTAGTCGATGCCTTTTTTGCGCGGGCCACGCACTTCGCCACGGCGCGGGTCGTAGGAAACAATCAGGGTGTCTTTGTCGAACATCACGCTCTGGAAACGCGCATACGGGCACATGTAGATGCACACCTGCTCACGCAGCCAACCGGCGTTACCGTAGGTGGCCAGGGTGAAGAACCCGACCCAGAAATACGACCAGCCATCGGCCTGGCCGGTGAAGAAGTCGAACACCAGCTCGCGGATGGGCGAGAAGTAGCCGACGAAGGTCATGCCGGTGACAAAGCCAATCAGCAGCCACAGCGTGTGCTTGCTGAACTTGCGCAGGAATTTGTTCGCGCCCATGGGCGCCTTGTCGAGCTTGATGCGCTGGTTGCGGTCGCCTTCGGTGACCTTTTCGCACCACATGAAGATCCATGTCCATACGCTTTGCGGGCAGGTATAGCCGCACCACACACGCCCGGCATACACGGTGATAAAGAACAGGCCGAACGCCGCCACAATAAGAATGCCCGAGAGCAGGATGAAATCCTGAGGCCAGAAAGTGGCGCCAAAAATGAAGAATTTGCGTTCCGGCAGGTTCCACCAGACGGCCTGGTGGCCACCCCAGTTCAGCCACACGGTGCCGAAGTACAACAAGAACAGAGCAGCGCCACCGACCATGCGCAAGTTGCGGAACAGGCCGGTAAAGGCGCGGGTGTAGATTTTCTCGCGCGAGGCGTAGAGGTCGACAGTGCTGCTGGCGTTTTTGGCAGGCGGGGTAACGTCATGTACCGGTATCTGGTTGCTCATCATTGCATCCCACGGCGGTGGAGATTTGCCTCGGCCAGTACGTGCCAACCGTGGTCAAATTGGGGGTGTTGCAGTGGCGTAATGATACGCCTCTAGTACAGCTGAACAGGTGCGACCTTTGGTCGCGTTGGGGGAAATCAATTGATGGTGTACGTGATCTGGATCAATTGACTTGTGAAGTATGGCCGGTTTTTGCCGCTAGGCAGGTCATTCGTCCCATGGATTGATCAGAGGCACACCGCTGGACATGAAGTCACTGACGTTGCGCGTCACCACGGTGAGCCCGTGCACCAGAGCCGTTGCGGCAATCAACGCGTCACTCTCGTTGGACTGGTCCGGCACATGCAGATGGGCACAACGCAGCGCAACGGCGGCATCAACCGGCAGTATCCTGGCATCGAACGCTGGCATCACGTGGAGTTTGAGCCATGTTCGTAACACTTTCCCCTGAACCGGGTCTCGGCGTTCCATGCGCAGTACACCGGTTTCCAATTCCTTCAGCGTAATTGCCGAGATGAACATGCGCGGAGCGATAACACTTTTTGCCCAGGCTACTACTCTAGCGTCGGCCTTGGGTTTGCGAAGTTCGGAGATTACGTTGGTGTCGAGTAGATACATCAAGAGAGGTCCACAGGTCGGTGGGTGATCACGGCGCGTTCGGTTTCGAAGTCGATTTCGGCCGCTTCCGGCATCACCAACAGGTCAACGATGTCGACGTTCAAACCTGTCAGTTTCTGGTAGTCCTCAATGCTTAGCAGTACATGGGCAGGCTTGCCGCGATCGGTGATAAAAACCGGACCTTTACTGGCGGCTTTTTTGGCACCACTTGTGTCTTGATTGAATTCACGGCTGGAAATGGTAGTGATGGTCATGGGGTATTCCCCTTCGGCAAATTTAATGTAGTAACGTTACTACTTTGCGTCGGCGCGCAGCAAGTGCAAGGTTCCGAATGGTCATGCGCTGCAATCGCCCCAGCCCGGCAGAAAACCAGCCCGGCATAAAAAAAGCCCCGCACTGCGGGGCTTTGTCGTTTGCCGAGAGCTTACTGCTCCTCAGCCTGCTTATCCCCATGGGACAGGCTGTAAACATACGCTGCCAGCAAGTGCACCTTGTCATTGCCTTGCAGCAACTCCTGCGCCGGCATCTGGCCCTGACGGCCATAACGAATGGTCTGCTGCAATTGCGCGAAGCTTGAGCCGTAGATGAATGCACCCGGGTGGGTCAGGTCCGGCGCGCCCATTGCTGGCGTGCCTTTACCGGCCGGGCCGTGGCAGGCCACGCAGTTGGCGGCGAACAGTTTCGCGCCGTTGGCCACGTCGGCCTTGGCGCCTTCCGGCAGTTTGCGGCCATCGAGGTTAGTCACCACAAAGCCCGCCACGTCGGCCACGCCTTGTTCGCCAATGACATCGGCCCAGGCCGGCATCACCGCATGGCGGCCTTTCATGATGGTTTCCTTGATGGTGGCTGGTTCGCCGCCCCAGCGCCAGTCGGCGTCGGTCAGGTTAGGGAAGCCGTAGGCGCCCTTGGCGTCGGAGCCGTGGCACACCGAGCAGTTGGAGGCGAACAGGCGGCCACCCATCTTCAAGGCTTGCGGGTCTTTGGCGACGTCTTCAATCGGCATTGCAGCGAATTTGGCGAAGATCGGGCCGAACTTGGCGTCCGATTTGGCCATTTCCTTTTCCCATTCGTGCACGCCGGTCCAGCCGGTCTGGCCGTTGGCGAAAGGGGTTTGCTTGTCGTTGTCGAGGTAGTTATAGCCCGGCAGCAGGCCTTTCCAGTTGCCAAGGCCGGGGTACAGCGCCAGGTAGCCGAGGGCGAAGATGATGGTGCCGACAAACAGCATGAACCACCATTTGGGCAGCGGGTTGTCGTACTCCTCGATGCCGTCGAACGAGTGGCCGACGGTCTCGTCCGTCTGCTCGGTGCGCTGGCCCTTGCGGGTCGACAGCAGCAGCCAGGTCAGGGCGAAAATGGTACCCAGACTGAGGACTGTGACGTACAGACTCCAGAACGTAGTCATTCTTTGTTACTCCTAGAAGCTTGCTCGACGTGCTTGATGGCCTCGGGATCATCTGCAAAGGGCAGCATGGTCGCGTCGTCAAACTCCGACTTGCGGCGCGGGCTGAACACCCACAGCGCCAGGCCGACAAAGGCCACCATCACCACAACGGTGCCCAGGCCACGAATCATCCCGATATCCATGAAGATCACCGTTTGCTTTTGATGATGGTGCCAAGGCCTTGCAGGTAGGCCACCAGTGCGTCCATTTCGGTCTTGCCCTTCACGGCAGCGGCTGCACCGGCGATGTCTTCATCGGTGTAGGGCACGCCCAGGGTGCGCAAGACTTCGAGTTTCTTGGCGGTGTCCTTGCCGTCGAGCTTGTTTTCCACCAGGAACGGGTACGCCGGCATTTTCGACTCAGGCACCACGTTGCGCGGGTTGTACAAGTGCGCACGCTGCCAGTCATCGGAGTAACGACCACCGACACGGGCCAGGTCCGGGCCGGTCCGTTTGGAGCCCCACAGGAACGGGTGGTCCCAGACGCTTTCCCCGGCAACCGAGTAGTGGCCGTAGCGTTCGGTTTCGGCACGGAACGGACGGATCATTTGCGAATGGCAACCCACACAGCCGTTGGCGATGAACACGTCACGGCCTTCAACTTCAAGCGCTGGGCGCGGCTTCATGCCTTCTACGGGTTTGTTGGTCACGTCCTGGAAAAACAGCGGAACGATCTGGGTCAGGCCGCCGATGCTCACGGCGATGACCATGAAGAAGGCCAGCAGGCCGATGTTCTTCTCGACTACTTCATGCTTCATCAGTGAGCTCCCACAACGGCGATCTTGGTGGCGGCTTCGGCTTCTACCGGGTCGGAAGCACGCACGGTGCGCCAGACGTTGTAGGCCATGAACAGCATGCCGCTGGCAAAGAACGCACCACCGATGGCGCGGACGATGTAGCCCGGGTGGCTGGCTTGCAGCGCTTCGACGAAGGAGTAGGTGAGGGTGCCGTCATCGTTGATCGCACGCCACATCAGGCCCTGGGTGATGCCGTTGACCCACATGGAGGCGATGTAGAGCACGGTGCCGATGGTGGCCAGCCAGAAGTGGGTGTTGATCAGGCCAACGCTGTGCATCTGTGGGCGGCCGAACAGTTTGGGGATCATGTGGTACAGCGCGCCGATGGAGATCATCGCCACCCAGCCGAGCGCGCCGGCGTGTACATGGCCGATGGTCCAGTCGGTGTAGTGGGACAGGGAGTTGACCGTCTTGATCGCCATCATCGGCCCTTCGAAGGTCGACATGCCGTAGAACGCCAGCGACACCACCAGAAAACGCAGGATCGGGTCGGTGCGCAGCTTATGCCAGGCGCCCGACAGGGTCATCATGCCGTTGATCATGCCGCCCCAGCTTGGCGCCAGCAGGATGATCGACATCGCCATGCCCAGCGATTGCGCCCAATCCGGCAGTGCGGTGTAGTGCAGGTGGTGAGGACCGGCCCAGATGTACAGGGTGATCAACGCCCAGAAGTGCACGATGGACAGGCGATACGAGTAGATCGGGCGTTCGGCCTGCTTGGGTACGAAGTAGTACATCATCCCCAGGAAACCGGTGGTGAGGAAGAACCCCACGGCGTTGTGGCCATACCACCACTGAATCATCGCATCGGTCGCCCCGGCATAGGCCGAGTAGGACTTGAACCAGCTCACCGGCAGGGAAGCGTGGTTGACGATGTGCAGCATCGCCGTCACCAGGATGAAGGCACCGTAGAACCAGTTACCGACATAGATGTGCTTGGTCTTGCGCTTGACGATGGTGCCGAAGAACACCAGGGCGTAGGTCACCCAGACGATGGCGAGCAAAATCGCGATCGGCCATTCCAGCTCGGCGTATTCCTTGGTGGTGGTGTAGCCCAGCGGCAGGGTGATGATGGCGCCGAGGATTACGGCTTGCCAGCCCCAGAAGGTGAAGGCGGCGAGGCCATCGGAGATCAGTCGCGTCTGGCAGGTTCGCTGCACGACATAGTAGGAAGTGGCAAATAACGCACAACCACCGAAGGCGAAAATCACCAGGTTGGTGTGCAGCGGGCGCAGGCGGCCGAAGGTCGTCCAGGGCAAACCGAAATTCAATTCCGGCCACACCAGTTGCGAGGCGATAAACACCCCGAGCCCCATGCCAAGGATCCCCCAGACCACCGTCATGATGGCGAACTGGCGGACGACCTTATAGTTATAAGCAGTCGGACTGATTGCTGTGCTCATTCTAAGGTTCCACGGTTTAGGTTTTTTATAGGTAAAATCGGCCGCAAGTATGTAGAAAGCGAGGGGCCATTGCAACGCAATGACTGACCTGTATCAATGCGTTCCGAGCCAGATTCTGCGCCCTTTCCATGTTTTACGTAGGGACAAAATCGGAAATGGAAAGCTGATCAAGTGGACAGGAATTTTCAGGGGCGCAACGAATACCGTCGCGTAGGCCAGGATTGGTCCACTGTGGGAACAAGCGTAGACCCGAAAGTGAGGAGGGGAAAGTTGGACTTGGGAAGGGTGCGACACTTGGCCGCGAGGTGAACCTGTGGCGAGGGAGCTTGCTCGCGCTGGAGTGCGTAGCGCTCCCAGGATTTTGGGGCCGCTTCGCAGCCCAGCGGGAGCAAGCTCCCTCGCCACAGTTAAGCGGGCCTCCCCTGATCAGGGGGAGGCATTCAGCAGTTACTCAGGTTGGCTTTCTGGCGTTGCGCCATCAGCGGTGTGGGACAAGCTGTACACATAGGCTGCCAGCAGGTGCACCTTGTCATTGCCTTGCAGTACATCCTGCGCCGGCATCTGCCCTTGGCGACCATGGCGGATGGTCTGCTGCAACTGGGCCAGGCTGGTGCCGTAGATGAAGCCGGCAGGCTCGGTCAGGTTCGGCGCGCCCATGGCTTCCATGCCGTGGCCTTGTGGGCCGTGGCACGCCACGCAGGTGGTGTTGAACGCGGCTTGGCCGGCTACCAGGTCGGCCGTGTTGTCAGCCGGCAATGGCAGCTTGGCCAAGTCATGACGCACATAGGCGGCGACGTTCTTCACGCCGTCCTCACCGAGGATTTCACCCCAGGCCGGCATCGCCGCATGGCGCCCGCTCATGATCGTGGCCTTGATCGCCTCAGCCGAGCCGCCCCAGCGCCAGAGGTTGTCCGCCAGATTCGGGAAACCATACGCGCCCTTGGCATCCGAGCCGTGGCACACCGCGCAGTTGGAGGCGAACAGGCGCCCACCCATTTTCAGCGCCTGCGGGTCTTTGGCCACTTCTTCCACCGGCATGGCCGAGAATTTGGCGAAGATCGGCCCGAACTTGGCATCAGCCTTGGCCATTTCCTTGTCCCATTCCTTGGTCTGGGTCCAGCCGTCTTCATAGCCCGGCAACACGCCTTTCCAGTTGCCAAGGCCCGGGTAGAGGATCAGGTAGCCGACGGCAAACACCAGGGTGCCGGCGAACAGCATGAACCACCACTGGGGCAGCGGGTTGTCGTATTCCTCGATACCGTCGAAGGCGTGGCCCATGGTCTGGTCCACGCTGCCCTTGGTCTCGCCCTTGCGGGTGCCGATCAGTAGCCAGGTCAGGCCGATCAGGCTGCCGAGGGTCAGTACGCAGATCCATGTACTCCAGAAGGTAGTCATGGGCGGGTGCTCCTTGTTGCAGGCTCTTCTTGAGCGTCGGATGGAGAAGGTTCATCGGCAAACGGGAGCAGGCGGGCCTGCTCGAAGTCCGCATTGCGCCGGTTGTTGAACACCCACAGCGACAGGCCGATAAAGGCGATGGCGACCACCAGCGTGCCAAGGCCGCGGATGGTGCCCGCATCGAATTCAAATCCCATGGCTCACCTCTTGCTCTTGATGGCAGTGCCGAGCACTTGCAGGTACGAAACCAGCGCGTCCATCTCGGTCTTGCCCTTGAGGCTGGCGACGGCGCCACTGATGTCGTCGTCGGTGTACGGCACGCCGAGGGTGCGCATCACCTTCAACTTGGTCTCGGTGTGGCTGCTGTCGACCGGGGCCGTGACCAGCCATGGGTAGGCTGGCATTTTCGACTCCGGCACCACGTTGCGCGGGTTGTACAAGTGCGCGCGGTGCCAGTCGTCCGAGTAACGTGCGCCGACGCGTGCCAGGTCCGGCCCGGTGCGCTTGGAACCCCACAGGAACGGGTGGTCCCACACGCTTTCACCGGCTACCGAGTAGTGGCCGTAGCGTTCGGTTTCGGCGCGGAACGGGCGGATCATCTGCGAGTGGCACTGCACACAGCCTTCGCGGATGTAGATGTCGCGGCCTTCAAGCTGCAGCGCGGTGTAGGGCTTCATGCCTTCCACCGGTTTGTTGGTGACGTCCTGGAAGAACAGCGGGACGATCTGGGTCAGGCCGCCGATGCTCACGGCAAGCACCATGAGCAGCATCAACAGGCCGACGTTCTTTTCAATCGTTTCGTGTTTCATCATCGACTCCTCAGGCCAGCTGCGCAGTGGTAGTGGCTTCGACAGGTTGCGCCGAACGCACGGTGCGCCAGGTGTTGTAAGCCATCAGCAACATGCCGCTGAGGAAGATCGCACCGCCCACCAGCCGCACGATGAAGCCAGGGTGGCTGGCCACCAGGGTTTCGACGAAGGAGTAGGTCAAGGTGCCGTCTTCGTTGACCGCACGCCACATCAGGCCCTGGGCGATGCCGTTGACCCACATCGAAGCGATGTAGAGCACGGTGCCGATGGTGGCCAGCCAGAAGTGCGCGTTGATCAGGCCGAGGCTGTACATCTGCTCGCGGCCAAAGACTTTCGGGATCATGTGGTACAGCGCGCCGATGGAAATCATCGCTACCCAACCCAGCGCCCCGGCGTGTACGTGGCCGATGGTCCAGTCGGTGTAGTGGGAGAGGGCGTTGACCGTCTTGATGGCCATCATCGGCCCTTCGAAGGTCGACATGCCGTAGAAGGCCAGGGAGACCACGAGGAAGCGCAGAATCGGGTCGCTACGCAACTTATGCCAGGCGCCCGAGAGGGTCATCATGCCGTTGATCATGCCGCCCCAGCTGGGTGCCAGCAGTACCAGTGACATCACCATGCCCAGCGACTGTGCCCAGTCCGGCAGCGCGGTGTAGTGCAAGTGGTGGGGGCCGGCCCAGATGTACAGGGTAATCAGCGCCCAGAAGTGCACGATGGACAAGCGATAGGAATACACCGGACGCTCGGCCTGTTTGGGTACGAAGTAGTACATCATCCCCAGGAAGCCTGCGGTGAGGAAAAAGCCTACCGCGTTATGCCCGTACCACCACTGCACCATCGCATCCGTCGCACCACCATAGGCCGAGTAGGACTTGGTCCAACTCACTGGCAGGGACGCGTGGTTGACGATGTGCAGAATGGCCACGGTGATGATAAACGCACCGAAGAACCAGTTGCCGACATAGATGTGCTTGGTCTTGCGCTTCATCACCGTGCCGAAGAACACCACACCGTAGGCGACCCAGACCACGGCGATAAGAATGGCGATCGGCCATTCCAGCTCGGCGTACTCCTTGGATGTGGTGTAGCCCAGTGGCAGGCTGATAGCGGCCAGCACAATCACAAGCTGCCAGCCCCAGAAGCAGAACGCGGCAATTTTCGGCGCGAACAGCTGGGTTTGGCAGGTGCGTTGCACCGAGTAAAACGAGCTGGCGAACAGTGCGCAGCCACCAAAGGCAAAGATCACCGCGTTGGTGTGCAGCGGGCGCAAACGGCCGAAGCTGGTCCAGGGTAAATCGAAGTTGAGCGCAGGCCATACCAATTGGGCGGCGAGAAAAACCCCGAGCCCCATGCCGACGATGCCCCACACCACCGTCATAATGGCGAATTGGCGGACCACCTTGTAGTTATAGGCGGTACTTAAAGTAGTGTTCATGGTTCCCCATCCACGGTTCAACCCAAGCAAATGCGGCACTTGGGCTGGAGTTATAGGCAGACTAAAAAGCGAGGCAAGCATGGGCAAAGAGCACAAGGCCAGTATTGACGGGGATCAATGGGCGCAGTGTGTACGGGAACATGGCTGGTTGTGGAATGCCGCGACGGGGTCTATCGCGCGTGCGCCGGCGACACTGATCCTGGCCCACGGCGCCGGTGCACCGATGGACTCAGCCTTCATGGGCGACATGGCTGCACGCCTTGCCGGGCATGGTGTGAACGTGTTGCGCTTCGAGTTCCCGTACATGGCTCAACGCCGCGTGGACGACGGTAAACGCCCGCCGAACCCGGCGCCGAAACTGCTCGAATGCTGGCGCGAGGTGTATGCCGAGGTGCGACGTCATGTCGCTGGGAAGCTGGCGGTTGGCGGCAAGTCCATGGGGGGGCGCATGGCCAGTTTGTTGGCCGATGAGCTGGGGGCTGACGCGCTGGTGTGTTTGGGTTATCCGTTTTATGCGGTGGGCAAGCCGGAAAAACCTCGAGTCGAACATCTGGCCGGGTTGAAGACGCCGACTTTGATTGTGCAGGGCGAGCGCGATGCGCTGGGTAACCGGGCGGCGGTGGAAGGGTATGCGTTATCGCCAAGCATCGAAGTGATGTGGCTGGTGGCGGGGGATCATGATTTGAAGCCGTTGAAGGCTTCGGGGTTTGGTCATGAGCAGCATTTGGAGGCGGCTGCGGTGAAGGTGGCTGGGTTTTTGGGCGCCTGTTAGGGCCCCATCGCAGGCAAGCCAGCTCCCACATTTTGAATTGTGAATACCTTCAAATGTGGGAGCTGGCTTGCCTGCGATAGCGATTTACCGGTTAAAACGCTCTACCAGCGAATACTGGGTATTGGCCGTATGCGTCAGCTCCTCACTCAACTGCGCCGAGTTCATCGCCTGTTCCGAGGTCTGGTCCGCCAACAGCGCAATCGTGCTGATGTTACGGCTGATCTCTTCGGCTACTGCGCTTTGCTCTTCGGTCGCGGCGGCAATCTGCGTCGTCATGTCGGTGATATTGGCCACCGCCTCACTGATGCCCACCAACGCCTGATCCGCCTCCATCACCCGCGCCACACCTTCTTCGGCCTGGCGATGCCCGGCGTCCATGGTTTGCACGGCCGCCGCTGCGGTGTGTTGCAGCTTGGCGATCAGCGTATGAATTTGCCCGGTGGACTCGGCAGTGCGCTGCGCCAGTTGGCGAACTTCGTCAGCCACCACCGCAAAACCTCGGCCCATCTCACCGGCGCGGGCCGCTTCGATGGCTGCGTTCAGTGCCAGCAGGTTGGTCTGGTCGGCAATGCCTTTGATCACATCGACCACACCGCCGATTTCATCGCTGTCCTTGGCCAGTTGGGTGACGGTCACACCCGTCTCGCCCACGGCCACCGACAGGCGCTGGATCGCCTCGCGGGTTTCCCCGGCGATATCGCGGCCGCGACCGGTCAGGCGATTGGCTTCCTGGGTGGCGTCCGCCGTGCGCTGTACATGGCTGGCGACTTCCTGAGTGGTCGCTGCCATCTGGTTGACCGCCGTGGCCACCTGCTCGGTTTCCACGCGTTGGCGTTCCAGGCCGCTGGAGCTGTTATGCGCCAAGGTATTGGACTGCGCAGCTTGGTCGTTCAGGTGTTCAGCCGTGTCTTGCAAGCGTGTAAGACAGGTCTTCAGCCGCGCTTCCTGGCTGAGAATCGACATCTCCAGCCGCGCCTGCGCGCCTCGGCTGTCGGTGTACATCTGCGCGATCAACGGGTCAGACGTGGTCTGCTCGGCCAAACGCAGCAAACGCTTGAGGCCGCGCTGCTGCCAGCTCAGGCCCAGCAGGCCCAGTGGCACCGACAGGCCCGCCGCCAGGGCAAAACCCCAGTGGGAATTGAGCGATGCACCAATCATAAAGCTCAGCTGGCTGACCAGGATAAACGGCAGCCAGTCCTGCAACACCGGCAGCCACTTGTCGCGCTGCGGCACGGCGGACTTGCCCTGGTTGATGCGTTGATAGAGCGCTTCGGCCCGGCGGATCTGCTCGGCGGTGGGCTTGATGCGCACCGATTCGTAGCCGATCACCTGGTTGCCGTCGAAGACTGGCGTCACATAGGCGTTAACCCAGTAGTGATCGCCGGTCTTGCAGCGGTTCTTGACGATGCCCATCCATGGCAAGCCTTGTTTGAGCGTGGACCACATGTGCGCGAACACAGCCGACGGAACATCCGGGTGACGCACCAGGTTGTGCGGCGCTCGGACCAGTTCGTCGCGGGTGAACCCACTGATTTCGACGAAAGCATCGTTGCAGTAGGTGATTACACCTTTGGCGTCTGTGGTGGAGATCAACCGTTGCTGAGCGGGGAAGGTACGTTCGCGCTGGGTAACGGGTTGGTTATTACGCATGGTTGTTCAATCCGCAAGGCTTTCAGGGGTTATCGGCGCTTGCGGGCTTTTATTTAACTTATTTTTGCAATAATCAGCCGGCCAGCATCGGGTAGGTAAACAGCCCGAAGTGAAGCAGGTTCAGCCCGAAGTGCGTGGCGATTGCCGCGCCCAACCCTCCAAAGCGATAGGCCAGGCCATAACCGACCCCGGCGATGCTTGCCAGTAATACCCAATGCCAACCTGCGCCCAGGTGCATCAAACCGAATAGCAGCGAGGCCAGCAGCAGCGCCACATTCTCGCCATAAGGCAGGTGTTTGAAGCGCTCGCTCAGGCCGCCCTGGATGTAGCCACGAAACAACGCCTCTTCAACCAGGGTCACCAGTAGCAGGTTGTTCAATACCCACAACCACGCCTGTTCCGGCCATTTGGGCGCCCAACTGATCATCCCCAGCAACATTGCGCCGCCCAACGCTGCAACGGCTGTCAGGGTCAACGCCAGCGCAGTCACGCAGATCGACAGGCGCAATGACCTGCGTGCCACGATCCAGGGGCAGGCCAGCAGCAGCCAGAAGCCGATCAACGGTTTGTCCTGGTTGAGGTACATCGAAAATGGCACCGAATCAGGCGTAAAGCGTTGAGGCGCGATCCCGCGGCCGTTGTAGAAACCTGGCAACCAATGCATCGCCAGGCCCAGCGCCAGCACGATAAACAAGCCGTGTCCGAGGTAACGCGCCCAAGGATTGCGTTGCTGGCGCACGGCGTAACCCGCAATCAGCAGCATGACTACGGAAACCGCCGCCAGCATGCCCAGTTGCCCGTAGGTCAAGGCCAGTACATAGCCAATGGAAAGAAGCAGCAGGTACAGCCAGGGCAGAGCAATCATGTGAAATCCTTGAAAAAAACTGGCCGGCATTATAGCGACCGACTTTCGTTGCAGGCATGAAAACTCTTCCACGCAAAACGCCTGGGTGAAGTGATTGCAAAATCGCTTGGCAGCTGGTTATAGTCCGCAGGTCTCAATCCCTTCAAAAAGATCAGCACATGCCAGCTTTCCAGCGCATAGCGGTAGTCGATTCAGCGGTCAACGCTGTGGTCGTGCCGTGCGCGAATAAGCAGCCTGCGCAGATCAGTCACTATCCCCCACCTGTCAGTAGCACGCCGGTGTACGCAGTCGTATCACCGCCGGGTGTTGGCATTTCGGGCTGATCAGCAAATTGCTGTTCCCGTCTGCCCGCCTGAAAAAAACCTATTGAATCTCAGCGTCTGCTGAATCGGCTTTTTTTGCCTGATGACAGGTGGTAACCATGTCTGTTCTTTCGAAACAATCCGTGGCCGCGGCGGCCTCGACGAGCCTGTTTGTCCTGCTGTGGAGCAGCGGGGCGATTTTCTCCAAGTGGGGCCTGGCCCACGCTTCACCCTTTGCCTTCTTATTGATCCGTTTTGCCATCGCCCTGGCGGGCCTGGTCATCCTGGTGCCAATTCTCAAGCTGAAACTGCCGCGCCCCGGCAAACCCATGCTGTATGCGGCGGCGACCGGCCTGGTGTTGTTGGGCGCTTATCAGATTTTCTACCTGCTGGCCCTGGACCTCAGAGTCACGCCAGGAATGATGGCCACCATCATGGGCGTGCAGCCAATCCTGACGGTGGTGCTGATGGAGCGTCAGCGCTCGTTAAGCCGGTTGTTCGGCCTTGGGCTGGGGTTGGCGGGGTTGATCATGGTGGTCTATCAGGGCATCGGGCTGTCGGGTATGTCCCTGGCCGGGATGTTGTTCGGCTTGCTGGCGCTGGCCAGCATGACGCTGGGTTCGATCATGCAAAAACGCATCACCGACAATCCGTTGGGCACACTGCCGGTGCAGTACGTGGCAGGGCTGCTGCTGTGCGCGGTGTTTGTTCCGTTCCAGCCGTTCCACTTTGAGCAAAGCGCGAGCTTTTACCTGCCGGTGCTGTGGATGGGCCTGGTGGTGTCGTTGCTGGCGACGCTGCTGCTGTATCGACTGATCGCGCGTGGCAATCTGGTGAATGTCACCAGCCTGTTTTACCTGGTGCCGGCGGTGACGGCGGTTATGGATTACCTGATCTTTGGCAATCGGCTTGCGCTGTTGAGCGTGCTGGGGATGGGGTTGATCATTGTCGGGTTGGGGTTTGTGTTTCGTAGAAGCTGAACTATGCACTGATCATTGAATGATGAGCTGACCGGAACCGGCCAAGGTGATTGCTCCATCGGAGTACGACTAAATAGCGGGTTGCACCTAACAGGTGCAATACCTTGCTGTAGAGCGTTCGGTGACCCTGTGTGGTCGACCGTCGGTCACAAGTAAGATTGCTCTTACAGGCCAATACTGTAATAATTCCGACCTTATTGTGGCCTATATCCTACGTCCCTGCAGGATATGTAGTACGCTCGTAAAGGGATATTGTGTCTATATTCGCATCGCGTAGTCTTTCTAATACTCTCCCGAATGACGTTAGCTTGGCGAGCGTTGCGGTGCTTATGTGCTCGTACAATGGTGAGACGTTTCTTGCGGAACAGCTCGACTCTATTGAGCGGCAGAGTCATCATGGCTGGAGATTATTCATCTCCGATGATGGTTCCAAAGATGGCTCACCAGCGATTTTTCAGCAGTACTGTAATCGTTGGGGCAGCGATCGTTTAAGCGTGGTGTCGGGCCCTCAGAAAGGCTTCGTGGCAAATTTCCTCTCGTTGACTTGTCGTTCTGAGATTCAGGCGGATTATTTTGCCTGGTGTGATCAGGACGATATCTGGAACGACGAGAAACTGCAGGTGGCTGTCGACTGGTTGCAAAGCCAGCCTTCGAATGTGCCAGCACTTTATTGCGGCCGCACTAAGCTGGTCGGCGATTCTGGCGCTGCGCTTGGTTTTTCTCCCCATTTCGCTCTACCTCCACATTTTTCGAATGCATTGGTCCAGAGCATTGCGGGCGGCAATACCATGGTTTTCAACCAGGCCGCGCGCGAACTCATCATCGAGGCGGGTGCGGAGGTCATTGTACCCTCCCATGATTGGTGGGCGTATCAACTCGTTACAGGCGCGGGAGGCGTCGTTCACTACGATCCCGAGCCGAGAATGCAGTACCGCCAGCATGATGAAAATCTGATTGGCAGCAACTCCAGCTGGGCAGCACGTCTGGTTCGGCTGCGGATGATCTTTCAAGGACGTTTTTACGAGTGGAACGAACAGAATATTCGAGCACTCGAAGCCATGGAGCATCGTCTTTGCGAAGAGCATCGAACGACCCTCGCACGCTTTAAAGGTGCACGGAGTCAAACGTTATTTAGACGAGTGCTGGGGTTCTGGTCCGCCGGTTTATATCGGCAGACGTTCATGGGGAACCTCGGGCTAATTTTTGCAACACTACTGAAAAAGATCTGACTCAATGACTATCTTAGTAACCGGCGGTGCGGGCTTTATCGGTGCAAACTTCGTATTGGACTGGGTAGCTCAGACAGATGAGCCGGTCATTAACCTGGATAAGCTGACGTATGCCGGCAATCTGGAGAACCTCAGCTCGATCGAGGGTGACAAGCGCCATGTGTTCGTACAGGGCGATATCGCCGATACCCAACTGGTCCAGCGCTTGCTCGCAGAGCACCAGCCGCGCGCGATCCTGAACTTCGCTGCCGAGTCGCATGTCGACCGTTCTATCCATGGCCCGGAAGACTTTATCGAGACTAACGTCGTCGGTACTTTCCGTCTGTTGGAAGCAGTGCGTACCTACTGGAAAGGTCTGGATGCCGATGCCCAGCAATCCTTCCGCTTCCTGCATGTTTCGACTGACGAAGTCTACGGCTCCCTGGCCAAGGACGATCCGGCGTTCACCGAAACTCACCAGTACGAGCCAAACAGCCCTTACTCGGCGAGCAAGGCCGCGAGCGACCATTTGGTCCGTGCCTACCACCATACCTATGGTCTGCCGGTGCTGACGACCAATTGCTCGAACAACTATGGTCCTTACCATTTCCCGGAAAAACTGATTCCGCTGATGATCGTCAACGCACTGGCCGGCAAAGCGCTGCCGGTGTACGGCGACGGTCAGCAAATTCGTGACTGGCTGTACGTAAAAGACCACTGCAGCGCCATCCGTCGCGTACTGGAAGCCGGTACTGTGGGCGAGGTCTACAACGTCGGCGGCTGGAACGAGAAGCCGAACCTGGATATCGTCCACACCGTGTGTGCCTTGCTCGACGAGCTGCGCCCTCAAGCGGAAGGCAAGCCTTATAGCGACCAGATCGCTTACGTGACCGATCGCCCAGGCCATGACCGCCGCTATGCCATCGACGCGCGCAAACTGGAGCGTGAGTTGGGCTGGAAGCCGGCTGAAACCTTCGAAACCGGTATCCGCAAGACCGTCGAGTGGTACTTGGATAACCAGGGTTGGGTCAGCAATATCCAATCCGGCTCGTACCGCGAGTGGGTTGAAAAGAACTACGCCGAGCGTACGGCATGAAGATCCTTCTGCTTGGAAAAAATGGCCAAGTGGGATGGGAACTCCAACGCAGCTTGGCCCCTTTGGGCCAAGTGCTGGCGCTCGACTCCAAAAGCCAGAACTACAGCGGCGACCTCAACGACCTGCAAGGCCTGGCCGCGACCGTGCAGCGCTTTGCGCCTGACGTAATCGTCAATGCCGCCGCCTACACCGCCGTCGACAAGGCCGAAAGCGAGCCTGCCCAGGCCCTGCGTGTGAACGCAGAAGCCCCGGCAGTGCTGGCCTCCGAAGCGCTGAAGCTGAATGCGTTGCTGGTGCACTATTCCACCGACTACGTGTTCGCCGGCACCGGCGACACGCCGTGGCTGGAAAGCGACCCGGTCGGCCCGCTGAGCGTGTACGGTTCGACCAAGCTGCAAGGCGAGCAGGCTATCCAGGCCAGCGGCTGTGCGCACCTGATCTTCCGGACCAGCTGGGTCTACGCCGCGCGCGGTAACAACTTCGCCAAGACCATGCTGCGCCTGGCCCGCGAGCGCGACAGCCTGAACGTGATTGACGACCAGTTTGGCACGCCCACCGGCGCCGACCTGCTGGCCGACATCACCGCCCACGCTATCCGCACCCTGGGTTCGAACCCGCAACTGAGCGGGGTTTATCACCTGGCAGCAGCGGGCGAAACCACCTGGCACCGCTATGCCCGTTTTGTGCTGGAACAGGCGCAAGCGGCCGGCGTGCAGCTCAAGGTCGAACCGGCCAAAGTGGGCGCGATCACCACCGCCGCGTACCCCACGCCCGCTCAGCGCCCCGGCAACTCCCGACTCAACACTCAAAAACTGCAGAATGCCTTCTCACTGCGCTTGCCTCAATGGCAGGACGGCGTGGCACGGATGCTCGTAGAAATTCTAGAGAAATGAACATGCTAAAACGTAAAGGCATTATTCTGGCCGGTGGTTCAGGCACCCGTCTGCACCCTGCAACCTTGGCGATTTCCAAGCAATTGCTGCCTGTCTACGACAAGCCGATGATCTACTACCCGCTGACCACGCTGATGCTGGCGGGGATTCGCGACATCCTGATCATCTCCACGCCGCAGGACACCCCGCGCTTCGAGCAACTGCTGGGTGATGGCAGCAAGTGGGGCTTGAGCATTTCGTATGCCGTGCAGGCTTCACCGGATGGCTTGGCGCAGGCGTTCATCATTGGCGAAGATTTCATCGGTAATGATTTGTCTGCCCTGGTGCTGGGTGACAATATTTATCACGGCCATCATTTTGATCAGTTGCTCAAAAGTGCAATGGTCCGCGAGGAAGGCGCGAGCGTCTTTGCTTATCATGTGAACGATCCGGAGCGCTATGGCGTGGTGGAGTTCGATAAGCAGGGCAAGGCAATGAGCCTGGAAGAGAAACCGCTCAAGCCGAAATCGAACTACGCGGTCACCGGGCTGTATTTCTATGATCAGCAAGTAGTTGATATTGCCAAAAGCATCAAGCCTTCGCCTCGTGGCGAGCTGGAGATCACAGACCTCAATCGCGTTTACATGGAGCGAGGCAATCTTTCTGTCGAGATTATGGGGCGGGGTTACGCCTGGCTGGACACCGGTACTCACGAGTCTCTTCTTGAAGCAAGTCACTTTATCGCCACTCTGGAGCATCGCCAGGGTCTTAAAGTTGCCTGCCCTGAAGAAATTGCGTTCCGTCAGCAATGGATCGATGCTGAGCAACTTGAACGTCTGGCGGCACCACTGGCCAAAAACGGTTACGGGCAATACCTCAAGCGGCTGTTGAGCGAGACCATTTACTAATGAAAGCAACGCCATTAGCTATCGCTGAAGTAGTGCTATTCGAACCCAAGGTATTCGGCGACGATCGGGGTTTTTTCTTCGAAAGCTTCAACCACAAACAGTTCGAAAGCGCTATCGGTCGTCCTGTGCAATTTGTCCAGGACAACCATTCGCGATCGGCAAAGGGTGTGTTACGCGGGCTGCATTATCAAATCGAACAGGCCCAAGGGAAGTTGGTGCGTGTGGTCCAAGGCGAAGTATTTGATGTGGCTGTGGATATTCGTCGTAGCTCCGCGACTTTCGGCAAATGGGTAGGGACCTATTTGTCTGGCGAGAACAAACACCAGCTATGGGTGCCGGAGGGCTTCGCGCATGGCTTTGTTGTGCTCTCTGAGACGGCGGAGTTTCTCTATAAAACCACGGAATACTACGCTCCTGAGTATGAGCGTAGTATTCGTTGGAATGATCCCGCGCTGGCTATTGATTGGCCATTTGAGGGGGATGTTATATTGGCTGCAAAGGATGCGAGTGCCAAGCTTCTTAGCGAAGCTGATGTCTTTGTATAATGACGGAAAATGCTGCTCTTCTCTTTCGTAATCGACTGAGGCCAGTCTTCTCGCGCAATGCAAGTAGATGAGTTCCTGCGCTTCCTGGCCGTTTACAGGTAATTCTGTAATAGGCCAGGCAGGAGTTAGGGGCTTGAAAACATCCGTCGTCAGTGGTTACCAGTTGAGAACAGTGCACGATGATCATCCCAATCTGCGCGACCTTCTTTAACTTGAATAAGTTGACCTGGCACTTTATATGCCGCGACTCCCATTGATACGGATTGCTCGAATTCTTTTCGAGATATAGGAATTGAGCATTTTAATACTGCCTTACCTTGGCAGTATTTTTTTAGTGGAAAGTCGCCGACGTTGAAAATAATTTTTTGACTTGAGTCGTTCAAATGTATAGCGAAGTTGAGGTCTTCCTGTGTCCCGGAAGTGAGTGTTATTTCAGCAACTTTGTGCCGATCTTCTGCATCTGAAGCGTCAAATTTTATTTTCGATATGTGTGTGCCGTCAATAAAGGTCACTTTGCCATCCACGATGTTCGGTTTCTCAATAGATAACATTGAGTAAATCATTCCTGTCGTTATAGCGGCGGTTGCAAAAGCTGGAATAATCCAATACTTATTCATGCTCAAAACCTATTTAGATGCAGGGTGGTAACTGCAATGACAAGTAACACTGCGCAGGCGATTGCCGCATAATTATAACTGGATTTGAAATTCATAGCGGTAGACGGGTGACGCCGGTCATAGGCATTCATAATGAAATGCCGGCAGGGGTCTTCGACACCTTTGTAAAGTAGGACGGAGAAAAATAAGGCGACTAGCCAAAACGCCGCGTAGCCAACGAGACCATAGAGTTTGATGCTTTCTGTATAGGGTTCAATAAACGTAATAATAATCGCATGGACTAAATAGAGTGAAAAACTGATCTCACCCAAAAAAACCATAGGTTGGGTGGACAGTAGCTTGCCGATAGGTCCTTTGCTAAGTGCGAAAACAAGAATCAGCAAACCCCAGATAAGCCAGATACCCTCGCGTTGGAAGTAGTAGCCTGCTGCGGTGCCAAATATATCGGCGATTCTCGCAGGGTTACCGGCCAACAGCATTCCTACCACGACTAAGCCGAGTGACATGAATTCGAGGTACAACCATCCGAAAGCGTTGGTCTTGAATTCATGAATGGCGGGCGTCATGAAAACTTTAGCCAGAAAAATACCGAACATAAATTCGAACGCGCGAACTAATGGATTAAAATACAGCGTCCCCAGCAGGCTGACCCCATTGTAGTCGTCAGAAGATTTTAGCTGAAGGGAGTTGCCCGCCCAAATAAACGCCGCAACGATAATCGTTGCACCGAAGAATAGCTTGGCCCAATGCTTGCTCCATAGTCCAATCAACATAGGGAATAGCAGGTAAAAGAACATCTCATTGGAGATGCTCCATGCTACTCCGTTAAAAGACAGTGCCCAAAGTTTTAAAGGAATCCAAGACTGTACGAGTGTCAGGTTTGAAATCAAACGCAGTGCGCCAGTTTCACCGCCAAAATAGACAGTGCGATCAAAATGAAATATCAGGCCGATCCAGATTATGCAGGTGACAAGGTGAAGTGGCCAGACTCGTGCAAAACGCGCCACCAGAAATCGCTTGATCGACCCGTCTTTTGAGAAGTCCCTGTAGTTGTAGGCTAATATGAACCCGCTTAGTACAAAAAAGAACGAGACGCCTTGACCCAGGGGAGCGGCTTCTGCGATCCCAAATGATCCGAAAATAGGGTGCGCGTGTGTAAGTACAATCATCGCCGCAGCGAAAAACCTCAGGGACGTCAGCGCGTCCAATTTGTGCTTAACGATCACATGTATTACCTGAAAGAGTGAGGGGGGTTATCGTATCGCTATCGACACTGAATTTAAAGGACGGCACCATATCCCAGTTCATTGAGTTGGAGGTGGGTGAGCCTGGTTGAATACTTATATAGAGAGTGCTAATTATACTGGTTGGCATACTTCTGTCTCGGATAATCTGCAGGGGGGGAAGTCCCGCAAGTTTAAGCTCGCGGGGAGTTACGTGCCTTACTCAGCGTGAGGTTTTTTGTCGATCTGGCTCAGGTACCACGCAATAGTGCTGGTCAGGCCATCTGCCAGATTGTGTTGAGC
>NZ_WKDB01000091.1:0-20938 GCF_021606215.1 Pseudomonas sp. PA-5-4B
ATGCAATACATCGCCGACAAACTCGGCGGCAAGGGCAACATTGTGATTCTGTTGGGCGACCTGGCGAACAACTCCACCACTAACCGTACCAAGGGCGTGAAGGAAGTCCTGACCAAGTACCCCGGCATCAAGATCGAACAGGAACAGACCGGTATCTGGTTGCGTGACAAGGGCATGACCCTGGTTAACGACTGGCTGACCCAGGGCCGCGATTTTGACGCGGTACTGGCCAACAATGACGAGATGGCCATTGGTGCATCCATGGCGCTGAAGTCGGCAGGCAAAAAAGGCGTGTTGATCGCCGGTGTCGACGGCACGCCGGACGGCCTTAATGCGATCACCAAGGGCGACATGACCGTGTCGGCCTTCCAGGATGCCAAGGGCCAGGCCGACAAGTCGGTGGAGACTGCGCGCAAGATGGCTAAAAACGAGCCCATCGAGCAGAACGTAATCATCCCGTTCAAGCTGATCACGCCGGATAACGTCAAAGACTTCAAGTAGCCCTTCATAACAACAATAAGCAAGCAGGGCGGCCACGGTCGCTCTGCTGATGGAGTACCCGATATGCTTGCTCAAGCCACTGTCTCGCAGCCTCCCGGTCTCCAGCCCGCGCTGCTGGAAGAACCCTACCTGCTGGAAATCGTCAACATCAGCAAAGGCTTTCCCGGCGTTGTGGCCCTGGCCGATGTGCAACTGCGCGTGCGCCCAGGCTCGGTACTGGCGCTGATGGGCGAGAACGGTGCGGGCAAGTCGACGTTGATGAAAATCATCGCCGGCATCTACCAGCCCGACGCCGGGGAAATTCGTCTGCGCGGCAAGCCGATTGTGTTTGAAACACCGCTGGCGGCGCAGAAGGCCGGGATCGCGATGATCCACCAGGAACTCAACCTGATGCCACACATGAGCATCGCCGAGAACATTTGGATCGGCCGCGAGCAGCTCAATAGCCTGCACATGGTCAACCACCGCGAAATGCACCGCTGCACCGCCGAGTTACTGGCCCGTTTGCGCATCAACCTGGACCCGGAAGAACACGTCGGCAACCTGAGCATCGCCGAGCGGCAGATGGTCGAGATTGCCAAGGCGGTGTCCTACGACTCCGACATCCTGATCATGGATGAACCGACTTCAGCCATTACCGAAAAGGAAGTGGCCCACCTGTTTTCGATCATTGCCGACCTCAAGTCACAGGGTAAAGGCATCGTCTACATCACGCACAAAATGAACGAAGTGTTTGCCATCGCCGATGAAGTGGCGGTGTTTCGTGACGGCCAGTACATCGGCCTGCAGCGCGCCGACAGCATGAACAGCGACAGCCTGATCTCGATGATGGTCGGCCGCGAGCTGAGCCAGTTGTTCCCGGTGCGCGAGACACCCATCGGCGACTTGCTGCTGTCGGTGCGCGACTTGAGCCTGGACGGCGTGTTCAAGGACGTGTCGTTCGACCTGCATGCCGGTGAAATTCTCGGCATCGCCGGGCTGATGGGCTCGGGGCGCACCAACGTGGCAGAGACCATTTTCGGCATCACTCCAAGTTCCAGCGGCCAGATCACCCTTGACGGCAAGCCGGTGCGCATCACCGACCCGCACATGGCCATCGAGAAGGGCTTTGCGCTGTTGACCGAGGACCGCAAGCTCAGTGGCCTGTTCCCGTGCCTGTCGGTGCTGGAGAACATGGAGATGGCGGTGCTGCCGCATTACTCGGGTAACGGCTTTATCCAGCAAAAAGCCCTGCGCGTGCTGTGCGAAGACATGTGCAAGAAGCTGCGGGTGAAAACTCCGTCACTGGAGCAGTGCATCGACACTCTGTCCGGCGGCAACCAGCAAAAAGCCCTGTTGGCGCGCTGGTTGATGACCAACCCGCGCTTGTTGATCCTCGATGAGCCGACCCGTGGCATCGACGTTGGCGCCAAGGCCGAGATCTATCGCTTGATTTCCTTCCTCGCCAGCGAAGGCATGGCGGTGATCATGATTTCCTCCGAACTGCCGGAAGTGCTGGGCATGAGCGACCGGGTGATGGTGATGCATGAAGGCGAACTGATGGGCACCCTGGATCGCGCCGATGCGACCCAGGAAAAAGTCATGCAGCTGGCTTCCGGTATGACCGTAGTCCACTGACGAACCGCACAGAATAAGAAGGTAATTGGCTATGAACGCAATAACAGACAACAAGCCTGCCACGGCACCGGTCAAGCACCGTCGGCGTTTACCCACCGAGCTGAGTATCTTCCTGGTGTTGATCGGCATCGGCCTGGTGTTTGAGCTATTCGGCTGGATCGTGCGCGACCAGAGCTTCCTGATGAACTCCCAGCGCCTGGTGCTGATGATTCTGCAAGTGTCGATCATCGGCCTGCTGGCGATTGGCGTGACGCAGGTGATCATCACCACCGGTATCGATCTGTCTTCAGGCTCGGTGTTGGCGTTATCGGCGATGATTGCCGCCAGTTTGGCGCAAACCTCGGACTTTTCCCGGGCAGTGTTTCCCAGCCTGACCGACTTGCCGGTGTGGATTCCGGTGGCGATGGGCCTAGGTGTGGGGCTGCTGGCGGGGGCAATTAACGGCAGTATCATCGCGGTGACCGGCATTCCGCCGTTTATTGCGACCCTGGGCATGATGGTCTCGGCCCGTGGCCTGGCACGCTACTACACCGAAGGCCAGCCGGTGAGCATGCTCTCGGATTCGTACACAGCCATCGGCCATGGTGCGATGCCGGTGATTATCTTCCTGGTGGTGGCGGTGATCTTCCATATCGCCCTGCGCTACACCAAGTACGGCAAGTACACCTACGCCATCGGCGGCAACATGCAGGCGGCGCGCACCTCGGGCATCAACGTCAAGCGTCACCTGATCATCGTCTACAGCATCGCCGGTCTGCTGGCGGGCCTGGCCGGTGTGGTGGCCTCGGCGCGTGCCGCCACCGGCCAGGCCGGTATGGGCATGTCTTATGAGCTGGATGCGATTGCGGCGGCGGTGATCGGCGGCACCAGCCTGGCGGGCGGAGTAGGGCGCATCACCGGCACCGTGATCGGTGCGCTGATTCTCGGCGTGATGGCCAGCGGGTTTACCTTTGTGGGTGTGGATGCGTATATCCAGGACATCATCAAGGGGCTGATCATTGTGATTGCGGTGGTGATCGACCAGTATCGCAACAAGCGCAAGCTCAAGCGCTGATACCGATTAACGGGCAACACCTATCCAATGTGGGAGCTGGCTTGTTGTGGCGAGCAAGCTTGCTTGCGCTGGGGTGCGAAGCGCCCCTAAAAAGCCTGCTCCAGCTGCGCTGTCGAACGGGAGCAAGCTCCCTCGCCACAGCAAGCCAGCTCCCACAGCTAGTCTTTATCAGACCGTTCTAACCGTTTGTCTTCTATATAGCTCCACAGCACTGAATTTCTTGCTATAAACGCACTCCGATGACCGTTCGCCAAGCCCGTCCTGGTGCCTTTGGGGGTTAATTGGGAAAAAATGCCTGTCTTTTCAGTTGCTGAGCCTTCCAGTCGGCCTTAGACTGCCGCCCCTCGTAAATTGAGTGCCGGGTGGCGCTTGAAATGGACGGCGCCCTTCCGAGGCCTGCGAAGGTCTGCCGGAACGCTCCCTTATTCGCCTTAATGCACGTATTTTTTATAGAGAAATCAATGACAAAGGAAAAGTTGCTGGCCATGCCGGCGGATGACTACATGAATGCCGAACAGCACGCTTTTTTCGAGAAGTTGCTGCAAGACATGAAAGTGGAACACCACGAGCGCATTGAGCAGAACCGCATCGCCATCGAAAGCCTGGACACCCCGGCGGACCCGGCTGACGCTGCCTCTGTGGAAGAAGAGCGCACCTGGCTGGTGAACGCCATCGACCGCGACCAGCGCATGCTGCCGCAGCTTGAGCGTGCCCTGGAACGCATCAAGGAAGATTCTTTTGGCTGGTGCGATGACAGCGGCGAGCCTATCGGCCTCAAGCGCCTGCTGATCAGCCCGACCACCAAATACTGTATCGAAGCGCAAGAGCGTCACGAGCAGATCGACAAGCACCAGCGCCAGGCCTGATGCGCTGAAGTCGGGCATCGCAGCTGTGATGCCCGAAGAAACACCGGTTACGTCCCTGTCTATTGATCTGCTGCAAGCACCCCACGAAAGGCCCATGGATAATGGCCCAATAGTGGCGTTTAATGCAGCAACAATAACGACAAACAGTGGGGTAACGACGATGGCTGGAGACGGATCTCTGATGGGCGCAGCAGCGCCACCGCAAACGGTGGTGCGCGTGCTGCCCGGCTGGCTGACGCCGCTTATGCAGAGCACCGCGCTGGTGCTGGTCCTGCTGGGCCTGTCGTTTGCCGGCTTGCCGCTGTACCTGTGCCTGCCACTGGCCTTGCTGGTGATCTGGCTGCCTGCGCTCAAAGCCCGAGTGCCGCGTGTAGCGCCTGCCCAGGCGATTGATACGCTGGGTGAGCTGACTCGCGATCTTTCCTACACCACCAGTCATAACGCACTTTCCGCTGCCGGCGTGGCCTATTCGGTCAAGCAACTGGCCGCGCGCGTGCAATCGCAATTAGGCGCCGCCAAGCAAATTGTCAGCAGCGCCGAAGTGATGATCGGCACCGAGCAAGTCACCTCTCAACTCAGCCGGCAGGCCTTGGGCGCGGCCAGCCAGGCGCACCAGCGCAGTACTGAAGGGCGCGAAGTGTTGGCTCAATCGATCACTCGCATGCACCAACTGCGCCTGCGCGCCAATGCCAGCCGAGAGTTGATCGAGGCGCTGAGCCAGCGCAGTGAAGAGATTCAGCGCGTGACCCTGGTGATCCAGTCCATTGCCAGCCAGACCAACCTGCTCGCGCTGAACGCCGCCATTGAAGCGGCGCGCGCCGGCGAGCACGGGCGCGGCTTTGCCGTAGTGGCCGATGAAGTGCGTGGCCTGGCCGGGCGTACGGCCACGGCGACGGATGAGGTCGGCGTGATGGTCGCCGATATTCAACAACGCACCGCCCAGGTGGTGGAACAGATTCGCCAACTGTCTGCCGACTTGCACATCGGTGTCGAGCAGGTGGAGCAGGCGGGTGAGCAACTGGAAAATATCGCCAGCCTGGCAGCCGACGTAGAAGGGCAGGTCAACGAGATCGCCCAAGGCACCGACACCAACCGCGCGCAACTCGACAGCCTGTTCCACGCGGTAGAGCAGATGCGCAGCGATTTAACGGTGAGCGACCAGCAGACGCGGCAACTGGCCGAGGTCGCTGTGCAGATGGAAGGACAGGCTGAAACCATCAGTGAGCGCCTGGCTGAAGTCGGGCTGGATGACTATCACCAGCGCATCTACGACCTGGCTCGCGAAGGGGCGAGCCGTATTGGTGAGCAGTTCGAGGCTGACATCGTGCAAAACCGCATCAGCCTGGAAGACTTGTTCGACCGCAGCTACACGCCGATCCCCAACACCCGGCCGAGCAAATACCACACGCGCTTTGATGGCTACACCGACCAAGTGCTGCCGACGATCCAGGAGGCATTGCTGCCGCGCCATGAGGGGCTGGTGTTCGCGATTGCCTGCACACCGCAGGGCTATGTGCCCACACACAACAAGGCGTTCTCCCACGCCCTGACCGGCGATGCACAGGTTGACGCCGTGCAGAACCGTACCAAACGCAAGTTCGACGACCGTACCGGCATTCGTTGTGGCAGCCATCAACAAGCAGTGCTGTTGCAGACCTATACCCGCGATACTGGCGAACTGATGCACGATTTGTCGGTGCCGATCATGGTTAAGGGGCGGCATTGGGGTGGCTTGCGCCTGGGCTATAAACCGGAAGGGGCCAAGGCTGGGCGTTAGGATTGTTACTGTTTATGCAATGGAGCTATTCCGGAGATAGCTTTTTCCACGTGGAATAAAACCGTAGCATGGTCAATATTGTTAGGTAGCTAACTAATGTGGCGGAGAAGCTCCATGCAGAACAAGGTCGATGTCGCCGTGATGATCGGCAGTGGTGTTCCCGAAACCCTGCGTGCGCTGGGCCAGAAAGCCTGTTGGGTGGTGTTGCTCAATGGCGAGCAACGCGGTACGGCATTCGCCAGCCGCAGTGAAGCCGAGGAGTGCAGAGCCGCCTGGCAGGCACTGATGCACCTGGAACAATCAGACAGCCTGCATTGAGGCGTGTTATTTAGACGGGTGCAGGCGCTGGTTCAGCTCATCCACCGGTATTGCCCATTCGGCGTCTTCGCGCAGTTCTTCTTTAAGAAACGCCGCTTGTTGCGCAGACCAGAAGGGTGCGTCGATCAGCTTCACGTCTTCAGGTAGCGGATGCGCGACGATAAAAGCATCGATGGCTTCAGGTGTTGAATCCAGACCGAGTTGATCAAACAGGGTTTCAAGCGTAGGGATTGGCGCGTCCATGGTGGGTTCTCCATGCAAGGTGAGGGATGTTGTGCATGTGAGGCCGGGGACGCGACAGAGTTCAGGATTTGCACAGGTCAGGAATTGAGTGCACCTGAATCCACCGCGGATTTCAGCGCCCTGGCGGCATCTTTGCCGGCAATGGCCGCAGCGTCGACGGTTTTGAACCAACGATCTTTTTCTACCTGATGCGTGGTGACCGTGGTCAGCGGTGGTTTGGCCCGCATAATGATCACCGCTTGAAACTCGCCATCTACTTCTCGCGCATCGCCATGGATGAAAAATTCGCCAATATCAAATTCCGTCACGTATAGCCTTCCCTTCAAGTTAACTGCATCAAGGTCACTGCACTGATGAACGCCGACACGCAAGGGGCAAACTTCAATGGACGGGCCAGTATGGCAGTTGTTGAAGGGCGACGGCGCAGTAAAGTCAGGCGGGTGACGAAACGATCGCAGCGTGAACCGCTTGCAGGTTGGCTTCAAGTTGTTGGGCCAATTCGCAAGCCTTGGAATGCGTGCTGCGAAAGCCTTTGATCCTGCCGCTGGTCACTTCAAGGATATGAAAGAAATTGCGTCCGGCCGGTACCACTTGGTAAAGAACGTAATTGGAGTACCCGTTGGGGTTATGTAAGCAGTAGTATTGGCGCTCGTCTGGACATGATGAACGAGTGCGCGATGACATAACGGCGTGTTGACGTGGTTGCATGCTCAGCTCCTGTCGATCGACCTTGTGGACTTACCAGCAGCGTTTCGAGTGGTTTTGAACCGGGTTGCTGTTTTAGTATTGTCGTCGGCAGCCGATGCCTGGTTCCATTCCGGGTGTTATGTAATGTGTAGGCTGTCGGAAATCGCGTTTTTAACCGGGTTATTCTCTGAAGTGGGTCGGTCCGAGTTCTCGGGCTGCTGAACCTGTGATTTGCTGTGTCGCCTGATGACCTTGCATAAGGTCCATCGTGCATCTGTGTACTAGTCTTATGGCGTGGCAGCAGGTTTCTTCAGTTTTTTTACGAATGTGTGATCGAGCCGTAACGGCCGTTTTTTTGTGCTGTCCGCTCTGGCGGTCAGCGCCTTTTTTGATGTGGGGGCGTTTCCTTGGCAGTCAGTAATCTGGATATGCACGCGTTATTCGTGCTGGGTGATTTGCGCGCAAAGTTGGTCAAGCAGTTTCAATCCCGTTTCGTTTACATCACTGAACAGACGCCGGAAGGCATTTACATCGCCGAGATCGATACTGAATCGGCGCTGGTCGTGGATGACAAACCGCGCCTGGAACTCAAGGTCGGCGACCATTTTCGTGCCGCCGTGTTGCCGAGCCGTGAAGGCGGCAAGTTCGAACTGAAGTTTCGCGACATCAAGTTGACGGTGTATGGCTTGGGCGATTACGCCTTTGTTTCGTCGACCGAAGGCCAGGGCATCGTGTTCAAGGAAGGCCACAGCGTGATGCTGGTGTTTGCCGCCAATGAACAATTGCAGGAAGGCTTGACCAAAACCCTCAAGGCCGTGACCGGCAAGGCCGCCAAGTGGCGCAAGGGTGAACTGGTGACGTTCAAGGCCAGTGAGTAACTGCTAAACGCCACGTGTATTCTTGCGCCTCCGGAACCTCTACTACAGTTGAGTTGACTTAACTATTCAGAGGCTTCGCGCATCCGCAGCAAAGCCGCCCGCTATGGCTGTGAAAATGCGAGGTGCAAAGGCATGAAAGGATTGAGAACCCTGGTGGTTGCGGCTGCGGCTGCGGCGTTGACGACCATGAGTCTGTCGTTGCCGGTATCGGCTGCGCAAACGCCGGTGCACTTTGCCGACCTGAACTGGGAAAGCGGTAGCCTGATCACCGAAGTGCTGCGCTTTATTGTCGAAAAGGGCTATGACCTGCCCACTGATACGTTGCCCGGTACCACCATTACGCTGGAAACCGCCCTGGCGAAAAACGATATCCAGGTGATCGGCGAAGAATGGGCCGGCCGCAGCCCGGTGTGGATCAAGGCCGAAGCCGAAGGCAAAGTCATCGGCCTGGGCGATACGGTCAAAGGCGCCACCGAAGGTTGGTGGGTGCCGGAATACGTGGTCAAGGGCGACCCGGCCAAAGGCCTCAAACCGCTGGCGCCGGACCTCAAGACCGTGCAGGACCTGGCGCGTTACAAGGACGTGTTCAAAGACCCGGAGTCGCCCGGCAAAGGGCGTTTTCTTAACAGCCCGATCGGCTGGACCTCGGAAGTGGTCAACGCGCAGAAGCTCAAGGCGTATGGCCTGAACGACAGCTATGTGAACTTTCGCAGCGGCTCGGGTGCGGCGCTGGATGCGGAGATCGCGTCGTCGATCCGTCGTGGCAAGCCGGTGCTGTTCTACTACTGGTCGCCAACGCCCTTGATGGGCCGTTACAAGCTGATCCAGCTGGAAGAACCGCCATTTGACGCCGATGCCTGGAAGACCTTGACCGATGCAGACAACCCCAACCCACGGCCGACGCGCTCGTTGGCGTCCAAGCTGAGCATCGGTGTGTCGACACCGTTCCAGCAAGCGCAGCCGCAGATTGCCGAGTTCTTTACCAAGGTGCAGTTTCCGATTGAGCCATTGAATAAAGCCTTGGCGGCGATGAGCGAAAATCACACGGCGCCGCGTGACGTGGCGCAAGTGTTCCTCAAGGAACACCCTGAAGTGTGGAAGGCGTGGTTGACGCCGCAGGTGGCGCAGAAGGTTGAGGCGAGCCTGAAGTAACCTTCAATGTGGGAGCCGGGCTTGCCCGCGATGGCGGCGTGACAGTCAACTTATACAGGACTGACACACCGCCATCGCGGGCAAGCCCGGCTCTCACATTTGGTTCTCTATTCCAGGTTTAGAATCGGGTTTGTACGGCCAACTCAAACGTCCGTGGCGCGCCCAAATAGTAAGCCGGCGACGCATGCGCAAACTCGGCATACACCTCATTGGTCAGGTTACGTACCCGCCCGGTCACCGAGGTATGTGAATCCACTTTGTAACGCAGGAACGTGCCGAATAGCGTGTAGGCCGGCACCGTCTGGGTATTGGCATTATCGGCATACACCTGGGCCACATACCGCGCATCCACACCGCCTTGCCAGTCCTCGGCAACGTCATACGTCAGCCATACGTTGCCCACGCGCTTGGGCACGTTGGTGGGCGTATTGCCCTTGCGCGATACCACTGCGCCGCTGGCGATTTTCTCGTTGAAGTCATCGTACTCGGCGTCCACCCAGGCAAAGTTGCCTTCGGCCAGCAGCCGTGGCGTGATGCGTAACGAACTGGCCAACTCGATGCCCTTGGAGGTCTGCGCACCCACCGGAATGCTGTTGTTCGGGTCCAGCGGGTCGGTGACGGCAAAGTCCTTGCGCTCGATCCTGTAGGCGGCGACGGTGGCCGAACCGCGACCGTCGAGGTAGTCGAACTTGCTGCCGACTTCCCACTGTTTGCCGGTCGACACGTCGAACACTTGAGTGGTGGTGGAAGGTTGCTCCGCTGCGGTGCTGTATTGCACATACACATTGGCCGATGGGATGAACTGATACGTCAGGCCTACGCGGCCGGTGACCGGCTCCCAACTGCGCTTGAAGTGGCGTGGGTTGGTGGCGGTGATCACGCGATGGTTAGTCACATCCAGGTCGATGGCGTCGTAACGCAGTCCTGTGAGCAGCGAGAGTTTATCAGTGAGGCCCAAGCGGTTTTCCACAAACAAGGCTTTGGTGGTGACCTCGTTGGTCTTGTCTTTGATAAAGCCTGGCCGGGTGCCCGGAATGTCATAGAAGTGCCCGGGGTTGTAGCTGTTCGGGTCTACCGTGCTGTTGCCCGGCACATTCAACGGGTTATTGGTGGTGCTGTTGACCTTGTACTCGAAGCCGCCGGACCAGGTGGTTGACAGGCCGAACACATTGTCGTCATGGCGCAGCTCGAACTGGTTGCCGTGCTGTTCGCCCTGATGGCGTACCTGGTAGGCGGTCGAGCGGTTCACCGCGCTGTTGTCGGCGTTGTAGTGGTAGGTTTCCAGGTTGCGGTAGTCACGCTGGCTGTCCAGGTGATACAGCGTGTTTTTCAGTGTGGTGCTGTCGTTGATCCGGTAGTCGATGATCGAACGCATCCAGATCGTGCGTTGCTCGTAACGACCATCGGCGACGTTGTAGTTGTTGAAGCGGTTGTGCTTGTCGATTTTCAATTCACCCGCCTTGGGGTTGAGCACCGGCGTGCCCCAATACGGGCTGTCCTCATGTTCATCCTGGTATTCCAGGGCCAGGGTGTGGGACAGGTTGGGGGTGAGGTCACTGAGCAAGGAGAACGCCAGGCTCCAGGCATCGCGCTGTTCGCGGTCGATGTAACTGTGGTTGGTGTTGCGGCTGACATCCAGGCGCGCGTAGTGCTGCACCTCGGCGCCGGGTTCGGTCAGGGCATGGTTGAGGCCAAAGGCCATGCCGGCAGTGTCGTAGCTGCCATAGCTGAGCTGGCCTTCGGCGGCTTGTTCCTCGCGTGTGGCAAGCTTGGTCACGTAGTTCAGCGAGCCGCCCACTGAGCCGGCGCCGTTGATCAGGGAGGAGGGGCCGCCGACCAGCTCAACCCGGTCATAGATCCATGCATCCACCGGCCGCGCCAGGCCGGTGGCGACGTTGATGCCGTTGAACATCTGGGTGATCTGGCTGCTGGTAAAACCACGATAGGACACAAACCCGCCAAACCCCGGCGGCGCACTGGCGTTGACGCCGGGCAAGGTGTTGGCCGCATCGCGGAAGGTTTTTGCGCCATGGCGCTCAATGTCGTTGCGGTTGGCAATGGCCACCGACGCCGGGGTTTCGCGCATGCTTAAACCC
Organism: Pseudomonas sp. PA-5-4B; assembly: GCF_021606215.1. Lineage (NCBI taxonomy): Bacteria > Pseudomonadati > Pseudomonadota > Gammaproteobacteria > Pseudomonadales > Pseudomonadaceae > Pseudomonas > Pseudomonas sp. PA-5-4B. Next base: position 11,190 of record NZ_WKDB01000091.1, read on the forward strand.
AGGCGTGACGCCGTGCCGCTGGATTGGTCCAGGGCCAGGCCCGGTTCGCTGGTTTGTTCGCCATCAATGGTGGTGGGGGCCAGCTCGAGCGCCCAGCCACAGACAGGCAGGCAGCCGAACAGGCCCGCCAACAAGGGTAAATGTTTCATGGTTGAATCCTGAAAATCTTGGCTTGAAAACAACGCACAGTCCTCCGCAGTCCTAAAGGGAGCGGTGGTCGATGCAGATCAGAAAGCGCAGGGATCAGGCGAAAACGGGAGGCGCACGCGGGTTGGCCGTGGGCCAGGTGAAGCGGGCAGGAATATCAGCGGCAAGCACCACCGCTGGCGGCGGCGCGTGCGGTTGGGGCAACACCGCCACATTGAGGCTGGAACTGAGTGCTGGCCCCATGCCGCCGGTCGAACACAATGGGCAACCGAACGCCTTGGACAGCGTTGGCAGGTTCTCGTCGGTGGAGTTGTTCTGTGCCGGCGCCTGGGTGCGCGGGTCGACCGTACAAAACTGGCCGCCGATGCCGTTGAGCTGCATGCCCAGCATCTGCCCATGTCCAATACTGCACGCGAACACATTGAACAGGACGCAGCAATACAGCATCCAGGCAATGAGTGAGCGGTCGGCACGGGCGATTTTCATGGGGCGGCACTTTACCATCAGCCGCCGACGAAATGCCTACAAAAAATCTCAGGCCGACTATCCTCATTCGCACATTTAAGGGAGCGCCTGCCATGAGCTTTTTCGTCGCACGCTGGATCGTCGCGATTTTTACCTGCATCAGCATGGTGCATCTGTACTGGGCCGCCGGCGGCAAGCTCGGCAGCCTGGCCGCCATTCCCGAATTGCCCGGCGAGTTCGCCCAGGGGCCACGGCCGGCGTTCAAACCGTCGGCACTGGGCACGTTTCTGGTGGCGATGGGCTTGGTGGCGATTGCCTTGCTGGTGTGCCTGCGTGCCGGGTTGTACTTTTCGCCGGTGTCCCACGGCGCGCTGCAATGGGGCATCAGTGCGATTGCCTTGGTGATGTTCGCCAGGGCGATTGGCGATTCGGAACTGGTGGGTTTTTTCAAGAAAGTGAGCGGGTCACGATTTGCCCGTTTGGACACCTATTTTTATTCACCCTTGTGCCTGGTATTGGGCGCGGGTTTATTGATCGTGGCGTGGAACTGATAACAAAGCACACAAAAACCACATAGCCAACAAAACCCACTTGACACGCCCCCAGGCTCGGGCGTTTATTGACGTACCCACCGGACTCATGTGCAGACGGCCCAGGATACTCAATGAACACAGACCTCTTGATGCCCACTGTGATCGACGCTGCCGAGGCCATTCGCGCGGGCACGCTGTCTGCGGTACACCTGGTCGAGCAAAGCCTGCACGCAATCGAAACCCACAATCCCACACTCAATGCGTTTGGCGACGTGTACGCCGACTCGGCATTGGCGCAAGCGCAAGTGCTGACCGAAGAGGCCAGGGCAGGGCAGTTGCGTGGCCCGCTGCATGGCGTGCCCTTTGGGATCAAAGACCTGTTTTCCACCGCTGGCCTGCGCACCACCCGGGGCTCATTGACCGGCCTTGATCACGTGCCCAGCCAGGATGCGCCAATCATTCGCCGTCTTAAGGACGCCGGTGCAATCATCCTCGGCAAAACCGCCACCACCGAATTCGGCTGGACTGGCGCCAGTACCTCGCGTGTGTTCGGCAACGGTCGCAACCCCTGGAACCCACACCTCACCAGCGGCGGCTCCAGCTCCGGCTCGGCGATTGCCGTGGCGGCACGCATGGTGCCGGGCACGCTGGGTTCCGATGGCGGTGGGTCGGTGCGCATTCCGGCGGCGTTCTGCGGGGCGTTCGCCATGAAAGGCTCCCTGGGCCGCATTCCGACCTGGCCTTGGTCGGCCACCGAAATGCTCAGCCATGCCGGGCCGATCACGCGCACGGTGCGCGACAGCGCTTTGTTGTTTGACATCCTTTCCGGGCCGGATCCGTTGGATCATCAGGCCTTGCCCGCATTGACCGAATCCTGCCTGGCGCGCTGCGACCAGCCACTGGGGCCGCTGCGGGTGGCGTATTGCCCGACATTGTTCAACACCCCGGTCGACCCGGTCATTGCCGCTAGCGTCGAAGCCGCCGTGTACAACCTGGCGGAACGCTTGCCGGTCACCGTGACCACCTTGACGCTGGACTGGCAGGACCCACTCGCCACATTCGAAACCTTGTGGGTCGGCGGACGCGGCATTGCCTACGGCAAAGCCCTGGCGGATCGCCTCGACCAACTGGACCCAGGCTTTGCCGCGCTGATCCAGCGCGCGGGCGATTACGACCTCGGTGACTACCTCAAGGCCGTGCAACAACGGGCGCACTTCGCCAACCAGGTGCACGCGCTGTTCAACGACTATGACGTGTTGCTGCTGCCCACCCTGCCAACCCTGCCGTTCGCCGCCGACCAGGTCGCGCCCGAAGGCTGGCCGGGCGCGGACGGCGCGGTGCCCTGGGCACGTTGGACGCCCTTTACCTACCCGTTCAATATCACCGGCAACCCCGCTGCGAGCCTGCCTTGCGGCTTCAGCCCGAGCGGCTTGCCGATTGGTTTGCAAGTGGTCGGCCCGCGCTTTGCCGACGCCCAGGTGTTGCAGTTCTGCGCCGCAGTAGAAGCCATTGCGCCTTGGGACCAGCACCTGCCGCCGCTGTTGTTGTAGTGCCTGATTGCCCCGTGGAGCCGGCTCGTTAGAGGCCTGCCCTGGACAGATCCTTTTGTAGTGTTTCTGCCCTTTCACACCCCGATGAGTGAGAGGTAAACGTGACCCGATCAATCGCCGTCAGTCGTCCTTTGCCCCCCGCCGGACTGGTGCATGCCGCGTACTGTGGTGGGCGCAAAGCGCGCGATACTGACGGCTCGAATTTGCCTTGGAATGCACCCTTTATGCTCAATCAGCCGCGTCTCGACGAAATCATGCTCATGCTCACCCAACATCAGCGCGTCAAGGCGTCGGACCTGGCGCAAGCGCTGTTCGTCAGCGAAGAAACCATTCGCCGCGACTTCAAATACCTGGAGGAGGCCGGCAAGTTGCGTCGCATCCATGGCGGCGCGATCTTGCCCAGGCTGAACGAAGAACAACCGCTGCAAGTGCGCACCCGCATCAAGGCCCAGGCCAAGACCCGCATGGCAGTCTGTGCTGCCAAACTGGTCAGCGAGGGCATGGTGCTGTTTCTCGATACCGGCACCTCGACCCTGGCCCTGGCCCAGCAATTGATTGGTTTCAGCCAACTGCGCATCATCACCAACTCGCTGGACATCGCGCAGTTGATCACCCAGCAAAGCAGTAATCAGGTGCTGGTGGTGCCCGGTGATGTGCGCCGTAATGACAATGCGCTGATCGGCGCCCACACCCTGGAATTTGTCCGGCAGTTTCACTACGACATCGCCTTCATGGGCATCGGCGCGGTGGACTTGCAGCTGGGCTTCATGGACTACCAGGAGCCCGAGGCGCTGCTGCGCCGCACCCTGACCCAACATTGCCTGCGCAGCGTCATCCTCGCGGACGACGCCAAGTTCGGCCATCGCACGTTCATCAACACACTGCCGTTCAGCGCCATCACCACTTTGGTCACCAATCGCCCTCCGTCCGCGGAGTTTGCGACCTGCCTGGAGCACGCCCATGTCGACATCCTTTACCCCTGAGTGGCTGTCTCCCAGTGAGGCGGACGTCGAGGCCTTCGAGACGCTGTTTCGCGACAGCTCAGCCATCGGTGCGACACCGGCAGGTGGTTTGCACCGCCTGGCCGCATCGGCCGAAGACGGTGCGGTGCGCGACCTGTTCAGCGCGTGGCTGCGTGAGCGCGGTTTCGACGTGCGCGTAGACGCCATCGGCAATCTGTTCGGGCTGATCACCTTCAACCCGGACGCCCCCTATGTGCTGTGCGGCTCGCACTTGGACAGCCAGCCCAGCGCGGGGCGTTTCGACGGTATCTATGGGGTGTTGGCTGGCGCAGTCGCCATCGCCAGCCTGGCGCGCCAACTGCACGAGCGCGGCGAAACCCCGGCGTGCAACCTGGCGGTGGTGAACTGGACCAACGAAGAAGGCGCGCGCTTTCAACCCAGCCTGATCGGCAGCAGCGTGTTTACCGGCGACCTGGCCCTGCACGAAGCCTGGGAATGCCGCGATGGCGACGGCATTCGTCTCAAGGATGCGCTGCAAGCGATCGGCTATCTGGGGGACGGCCTGGTTGAACTGGATGTGGCCGGTTATGTGGAAATCCACGTTGAACAAAGCGACGGTCTGGAAAGCCAAGGCCTGGACATCGGCGTAGTGCGTGAAACCTGGGCGGCGCTCAAGCAGCGTATCCGTTTCGACGGCGAACAGAACCACACCGGCCCAACCCCGATGGCCGCCCGCAAAGATGCCTTGCTCGCGGCGGCGCATGCGATAACCACCGTGCGCGCCGAAGCGGACGTGCACGGGCTGCAGTTTCACAGCTCGGTAGGGCGCCTGGAAATTTACCCCAACTCGCCGAACGTGGTGCCCTCGCGCGTCACCTTGCATGTGGAGTACCGCTCGCCGGACACGGCATTGCTGGCGGTTGCCGGTTATCGGCTGGATGCCAGCCTCAAGGCCGTCGCTGCATCGACCGCCACCACATACGAAGTCGAAAGCCGCGCCCTGCGTGCGCCCATCGCGTTACACCATGGTTTTGCCGAATTGGCCTACGGCGTCGGTCAACAACTGGGGCTGGCGGTCGGCAACACTGTCACGGTTTCCGGCCACGACGCCATCAGCCTCGGCCGGCATTACCCGGCATGCCTGTTGTTCATTCCGAGCAGCAACGGCGTGTCCCATAACGAGGCGGAACTCACCCATGACCGCGACATGCGCACCGGCCTGCAGATGCTGACCGCGCTGCTGCATTGCGCCTGTACTTCCCCCAACGCTTACCGGTGAGGGACGACATGTCCAACTGTTCCTACGCACTGTCGCGCCTGATGGGCGCCCTGGAGTCCGCCGGCCTGTCTGCCCATGTCGAGGTCTCGGACGGCACTGCCGGTATCGCCTCGCCGATACGCCTGGCCACCGAGTGGACCGGCTTTCACCTCACGGCGCCCTGGGGCCAGTGCTACGCCAAAGTGCTGCACGACGATATGCGTGCGCTGATCGACATCGAGCGCACCGGCCGCGCCACCCAACTGGCGGCTGACTGTGACGTGACCCCCGGCGTGCGCCTGGTGGATGTGGCTGCCGGCGTGCTGCTGCTGGATGCCTTGCCGGCCCACGAGTGGCGTTGGGCACGGCTCGATGAGTTACTGCAACCCCAGCGCCTGCAAGCGCTGTGGGCCTTGAAGCGGCAGTTGCACGTCGGCACCTCACCGGGCTTCAACCGTTCGCCGTTGCAGGATATCCAGCACCTGCGTGAGCTGTGCAGCCGTGACGGCGTGGGCCTGCCCGCTGATCATGGGTGGATTGAAACCTGCATCGATCTGGCCTGGACCGCGCTGCAATTGAGCCCTGGCACCTGCGTGCCCTTGCACGGCGACGGGCTGGCGAGCAATGTGATGATCGGCCCCGGCGGCGCGTTGCAATTGATCGACTTCGACTACGCTGGTTGCTTTGACCCGTGGTACGACGTGGCCGTCAGCCTAAACGAGTTGTATGCCTTTGAAAGCCAGTGGCGTGACGGCATCAAGGCCTGGGCCGGTGAGTGTCGCGAGTGCGATTACGCCCGCTGCCGCCTCTATGCGCTGATCAATGATTGGTATTGGACGCTGTGGGGCTTGTGGGTCGGCGCGACCTCAACGCGGCCCCTGGAGTTCTCCAAGGTGGGGCAGTGGACCTTGCTGCGCTGCCGGCAGAGCTTGCAAGACCCGCGATTTGAAAGTTGGTTACGGCAGGTACAGGAGGGGCAGGCATGAAAGCAATGGGTGAGGCCTGTACGCCTCAAGAATTCCAATTGGAGGCGGCAGTGCGCGGCGTGCGCGATTGGAGCGGTTCGGGCATTCGTTACGAGCCGGTCAGCGGCGGGATCTCCAACAGCAACTGGCGGGTCGAGGTCAGCGGGCTCGACACCGCCTACTTCTTCAAAGTGCCCGGCGCCGGCACCGAGATGTTTATCGACCGGCGCACCGCCCATGACGCCAGCGTCAAGGCCGCGCAAACCGGCTATGGTGCGCCGGTGTTTGCCTTCCTCGAAGAGTTTGGCGTTGAAGTTTTCGAGTTTATGGAAGGCTGGCGAGCCTCTTCGAATCAGGACTTTCTCGACCGCGATGTGCGCCATAACGCCCTGCATGCGCTGAAAGCGTTCAACGACCAGTCGCCGCTGTGCCAGACCAAAACCGTGTTCGACATGATTGCCGAGCATCAGCGCCAGGTCGAAGAACTGCAGGGCTGCACGCCCAGCGATGATGCCTGGCTGCGTCGCCAATGTGACCGGGCGCGTGGCGCGTTGCAAGCGTCGGGCATCGACTTGGCGCCGTGCATGAACGACACGCTGGCGGGTAATTTCATGCTCAATGACCGCCGCCAGATTCGCCTGGTGGACTTTGAGTACGCCTCCAATAACGACCGTCATTACGAGCTGGCGCTGTGGTTTGGCGAGATGTTCTTCACCGACGAAATGGAACTGGCGCTGATCGAAGATTATTTCGGCCAGGTCACCCCGCAACGGCTGGCGCGGATCAAGTTGCACAAGGCCCTGGCCGACATCAAATGGTCGACCTGGGCGATGGTCCAGCACGCGGTGTCGCAGTTGGATTTCGACTTCTACAAATATGGTGCCTGGAAGCACATGCGCGCACGTAGCGTGATCAATGATTCGCAATGGGAAACCTGGCTAAGACAGGCCTGAGCCTGCGCCAGCACAATAACGACGAGTCACCCTGTAGCTCCTTTGGCGCTGGTTTGCGCTGACGTTTCACTGCTTGATTTTTTGATTGATCACACAACAAACCGATCCAGAAATTCAAGGAGCACCCTCCATCATGAAACCCGCAAGCGCGTCACCCGCACGCCTGAGAAACCAGATCTTTGGCGCCTACTTCTTCCTGTTGTTGATGCTGGCGTTGTTCCCGCCGTTTTATTTGAGCGTGAGTGGCAGTCGCGCCTTGGTGGTAGGCATCCCGCTGCCGATTTTCTATTGGATCGCCATTGCCGTACTCGCCGCGCTAGGGGTGTGGGGGTTGTATCTGGCCGAGCTCAAGGCCGGTGACATTCCTGACGAGGAGGGCGTGTGATGATCAGCACCAGCAGCGATGCCCACTTGTTCATTACCTTCGGTGTGATCGGCCTGTTCCTGGCCGGGATGATCGCCGTGCTCTATGCCACCAACCGCGAAAGCACCAGTTTTTCCGACTACGCCGTTGGCGGGCGCTCTTACGGGCCGTGGTATATCGCCATGTGCTACACCAACTCCTGGTGGCCGGGCTCGACCTTCACCGCGTTTTTTGCCCTGAGCGTCGGCGGCGCCCTGGGTTTCTACGGCATGGTCTATGCGACCCTGGGCGTGACCGCGATGTACCTGATGGCCAGCCGCGCCTGGACCTGGGGCAAACGCTTCAACCTGCGCACCCAGCCGGACCTGCTGGGCATGCGCTTCGACAGCCCGGCGGTAAAACGGGTCGCCTCGATTATCGGCATCATCTCGGTGTTTCCATGGGTGGTGATGGGCATCCAGGCCCTGGCGATGCTGTTCCAGTTCGCCAGCTTCGGCCGTTGGGGCGTCACCACCTGCCTGTTTGCAGGCGTGGCGGTGGTACTGATCCGCCAATACTGGACCGTGAGCATGGGCATGCGCGGGTTGATCATGACCGATATGTTCCAGGGCCTGATCGCCTACGTGGTGTGCGCCGGGGTCTGCGTGTTCCTGCTGTTCGGCGATCAGGCAGCGTTTTCCAACCTCTCGCAATTACCGGAAAAAATGCTGCAAATTCCCGGCGCCGCCGGCACCGGTTATGGCCCGATGTACATGTTCAGCCTGATCTTCACCGGCGTGATCGGCTCGATGTGCTGGCCGATGAGCTTCCAGCGCATCTACACCGCCAGCGGCGTGCGCTCGGTGAAAAAGGGCACGCTGTACACCATGCTGCTGGTGGGCGGGTTCTACGGCATCCTCATGCTGTTTGCTGCCGCCATCAGCCAGGATCCCAACGTGCTGGCCCACCCGCAACAAGGCTGGTTCCTCTCGCTGTTCGACATTGGCGGGCCATGGCTGCTGGCGCTGGCCATCGTCATCGTACTGGCCGCCAGCATCGGCCACGTCGACGGCTGCGTGCAGGTCTGCGGCACCCAGTTTGCCAACGACCTGGCCACCTGGAACACCCCACGCACCGACCGCCAGCTCACCTTACTGGCCAAGGCCGGCATGGTGGTGTTTATCGTCGCCGCCTCGGTGCTGGCCTACCTGACCTTTGATTATTCGCGCCTGCAATTACTGGCGCAGATTTCCTACCAAGGCATCATTCAACTGGCCGTGCCGCTGTTCTTCGGAATCTTCAGCCGCCGTGGCAACAAACAGGGCGCGATTGCCGGCATGTTGGCGGGGATTATGGTGGCGATTGTACTGACCACGCTGTACCCGGATGACATTCCAGCGCTGGGGTCGTTGACCAGCGGGATTGTGGGGCTGGTGGTGAATGCTGCGATTTTTGTTGTGTGCGCGCTGGTGATCAAGCCGAGCGCGGTGGAGCAAGCGCGAGTGGAGGGGTTGTTTGAGATGGCCGCGAGTGGGCGTGGGGTGCAGGTGGGGGCTGCGCCGGTTATGAGTTGAAAATGGATCGGGGCTGCGGTGAGTGGCCCCGGTTTGAGCGTGTGACTTATGTGGACTAAATATGTGTTGGGTAAAGTTGAATTGCGGTAGCGCTGAGTTCAACAAATCCTGATTTCTGAGGTATGGGACCGTCCAACTCAATTAGGATTATTGAATCACCGAGCTTTAATGCTACACATCCTTCTTCGTCAGCTTGGACCAGCTCGGCGGTTATTTGGATGAGGCTGTTCTCCATTTTGATTTTTGAAGATTTTTCAGCGGTTGGCTTCACGTTTATATTCCATGAGAAAACCTCCTCAAAATCAAACTCAACGTCGATAATTTCACCGATTTTTGGCGCAGTATCGCTCCATAGTGCAGTGCCATCTCCGAAGGGTGAATGGAATTTTACGTGCAATACGTTCAGATAGGAAAATGTATCGATCACTACAATTTTCATGTTTTTTCCGAGTGGGAGATTGCCGGTTTTCGTGTGAGTGTTTTGGTAATGATTCGATTTTCTTACATTCGGCATCAACCCTGTCTGTTTAGCACTGTACTCGTTTGCAGTTACGATAAAAATGGGTTCGTCATAAAAAATAAAGCTGTTGCTAGCGCTGTTTGCAGCTTGGTTGTGTTACTACCTGTGCCAATACATTTGATGGTTTAAAAAAAGAAATACAGCCCGGTGTTGTTGTCAATTGCCAGTTTGTTGAGTTTGATTATTTTTCTTGCCAGCTCTTGGTTTTCGGGTATTGAATGATTTTCTAGTATATATAGTGATTTTTTGAGGTCTTCATTGGTGTTGATGCTCTCGTCTTCATAATCGTCGATCATCTTTCCAAGCGAATTGTTGATTTTGTCGATAACGCCTGATCCCATTAACTGCTGATATTCTGTATGGGTCAGGGGGCAATTCGCCAATAACGAGATTGGGCAATCGTCAGTGTCTAATAGAATCATCGCTTCTTTAGTCAAAGGGGTGCAGATAAATTTCACTTTTCTATACTCTTGTTGAAG